>CAXIBS010000002.1:0-134311 GCA_964022585.1 uncultured Colwellia sp. | reverse complement strand
AGTCAAACTGCTTGTAAGAGCAACTGATAGAAAAATGAGCACTGTCGATATTGAATATTTCATAACCTTCCATTGAGTAATAATTATTATATGTACAAACATGATTTGTTAACAGGATGTTATAACATATAAACGAATCACTTGGGAATAGTGAAAGGCTTTTTGCGGTAAATTGATATTATTGTAGGATGAAACTATCTGATATTAGCTTTATTCACTAGGGCTTATTGCGTTACAAGTTTTACAATTACCGTGCGCTTCTACAATTTGATGGCTAATAGTGAAACCATTTGCATCTGCCATTGAGCGAAGTGCTAAATCAAAATTATTAGATTGTATTTCTTCAACGTTACCACATTGATCGCAAATGAGTAATTGTACTGGATGATCACAGTCACCAAAATGGTGGCACATAACAAAAGAGTTAATTGACTCTATTTTATGAACAAAGCCTTGTGTAGATAGAAAATCTAATGCGCGATATATGGTTGCAGGTTTGGCTGCGGGATCAATTTCTTTTAATTGGGCTAATAAATCATATGCACCAACAGCACCTTGATGGTTTGCTAGTAATAAAAATACTTGTTCGCGTACTTTGGTAAAACGAGCGCCTTTTTTTTTGCATACTTGCTGTGCTTGCGCTAATAGTGTTTCAGATGAAGAAGCTGTCATTAGAATAAATTTTGGTTGATTAATAATAATTTTACTCAGTGTATCACACCATATACAATAAATTTAACTTGTTATTAAGGCTATAGTTAAACCTATCAATGAAAAGAAATTTCATATTCTGTATTACGATAATTATTGCCTGATATCCTCCTAATGTCTGCTTAATCAAGTAAATGATATTGTCGTTATATTATAAAAGTTAAAAACTGGCATAGATAAACTGTCTTACATTTAGTGCTCTAGTTTACATGAGTTTCTAATGCTAACTAAATCTTGTATTTCTGTAGTAAACAGATGTAAATAAATCAAAATACTCAATGGTTTTATTGCTATGCTTAAGTAGTTGGTTAGGTATGTTTATAAGGATGGTTATTAAGACGTGAATGAAGTTACATTGACTCAAGATGAGAATTTATCACTTAAAATTAGTCATCAATTATTGCCACAAGAACAGCAACGTATAGATTTATACTTTTCTCTTCCTGTTGAGATGGGTATCAGCCCAAGTACGCTTAATGCGGAAGATTATTTTTATAGTAATATCAAAAGCCATAGTGCTTATTACTCTGCTAAATTACATTTACCTTTAGTACGAAGTCGATTTATCAGTCAGCGCTTTGATGATGAAAAAAAAGAAACCCAAAGTGATTACCGATTAAACCTTAATCTCTACTCTTACCAATTAAAAATGGCACTTGATGCTGATATAAAGCAAACCATAAAACTAAAAACAGCTGAAGAATTTTACCCAGCAGCAATAGAGTTAGCGGAACAAATAAATGGCTTAACCAAAAAACTTCGTCGCTATACCCCATCAGATAATAAATTGAGTTCTTTCTTTGAAAATGCTGATAACTATTTGAGTTGGCATATTGAACAGTCTTTTTTAAAACTACTTTCAAAAGGGCCTAAAAGCAGTGAGTTTTCAGTAGAACGTGACTTTTTATTGGCATTTTGTAGAGAAGAAAATAACTACCGGATAGCATGTAAGTATAATTCTCAAGTGACGTTAGATGATCCTAATAGGATCACGAATAAAATGCACTTATTACAACGACTCATTGAGTATGGTGTTGTTTTTCAAAAACAAACTCGTTACTTAGATGTTAACTTAAAACGGTTTGTTCGTGGTGGTGTTACAGCAGTGATTATGGCGTTTGTTATGCTTTTAGTGCTTAATGCTCGCTCAAGCTTTACAGAAGTTACTTTAGCCTTGATTGCTTTTTTAGGGTTGATATATGGTTTGCGAGAAACCTTTAAGGAAGATCTTACCAGTCTTATTTGGCGAAAAATTCAAAAAGGACGTCCGAAGTGGCAAAATTTATTTCGTCACAGTGTTAATCAAAAACGCATTATTAGCCAAATTTTATGGTTGGAATATATATCTTCTGAAGATCTACCTGAATCAGTCAATGAATTATTTCAGCAACGTAGACAGCAAAATAAACAAGCCGCTCGCTTATTACATTTTCGCTGTGATAACAAAGTACTCACTAAAGAGTTCTTGCCAGGTTACGATGAAATACAACAACGTTTATTTTTTAATTTAACACCTTTTGTACGCTTTTTGAAAAAAGGCGCTGGTCGTTTGTATAATTTAGATGGACAAAAAATATCAAGCCAAGCAGTTGAACGTCGTTATCAAATTAATCTCATTTTACGCTGTGTTGATAAAAAAGGAGAGCATTTACAGCGCTTTAAAATTACCTTGAATCGTAGTGAAATAGTTAATATTGAAGAAATGACACTATAAGTATATTTTACTCACTATAAAGTGCATGGACAGCGAAATTAAAAGAAGATAACGTTAAAGAATAAATTATTATTTAGGAAATCTTATGCTTCAAAAAGAAAATTGTGGCCTTATTGTTGTTGATATACAAGGTACCTTAGCCAGAATAGTGCAAAACAGTGATTTATACATTCAAAATACTCGTAAGCTTATTCAATGTTGTCAGTTACTAGATATACCAGTGGTATGGCTTGAACAGAACTCGAAAGGTTTAGGGCCCACAGTGCCTGAATTATCAGAATTGATGGGAGAGGCAAACGTAAACGAGAAGTTTCATTTTAATGGTTTATTTGAAGGGCCTATTAAAGAAGTTATTAAAGCAACAAATAAAACACAGTGGTTAGTTGTTGGAATAGAAGCACATATTTGTGTATATCAAACAGTGTTAGGTTTGTTAAATGAAAGCTTTGAAGTAGAAGTAGTATCTGACTGTATATCTTCTCGCTTACAGTCAAATATAGACTTAGCTTTAGTGAAAATGAGAGATAGCGGTGCCAGTATTACTAGTGTTGAAATGTGTGTGTTTGAGTTAATGAAAGATGCAAGGATGGCTCGATTTAGAGATGTATTGACAGTTATAAAATAAGAGTAACACTATTAGATAACGCATAGTTTTAATGCTAAGTTATTGTAAAACATAAGTTAGCATTAAAACTGTAATTGATTTTTGTTTCATTCATCAATTGATTTTATTTTTCACCCTGAATTTCAAAAGAATCACTTTTTAAACGAGCCTTACCATCTTTTTCAATTATCCAGTGTTCACGATGTACTACACCGAAAGCTTTGTTCATTTCCCAGCTTGACGTTAGAATATAACCGCCTTCCTCAGCAGGCTCCCAATTTACATTGGAGTAAACTACATCAGTAAACCCTTGTTCGATTATATTGCTCCAGCAGGCATGAATTTCTTTTTTACCTGTGAAAGTACCCATAGGTTTAGCTTCCATAATACAGTCTTCAGTATATTGAGCTGCACAACCTGTAGCATCTTGATTATTAAATGCTTTTTGCCAAGCATTAATTCCTTCTTTACATAATTCTAAAATACGTTCGTTAGTCATAGGAGTTATCTTTTGTTTGTTTGGAATAATGTAAATGATAAAGGGTTACATTAGCTGATAAAACAAAGATAATAGAATTTACTGTTCTGTTTATGTGGACAATAAAATGAAAAAATTACGACATATGTCTATTTTTGCACATATTGTAGAAGCAGGCTCAATTACTCAGGCGGCAGAAGTACTGCAATTGTCGAAATCTGTTGTGAGTCAACACCTTAAATTACTAGAGCAAGATTTAGGTGTTTTATTAATTAAACGAAGTACGCGAAAGCATATTTTGACAAATGCAGGAAACGACTTTTATGAATCTTGCAAAGAGATAAATAAAATAACTGATATTGCTTGGCAGCGTGCACAAAACTCAATGGAAGCTCCGCAAGGTCTAATAAAAATAACCGCCCCAAATGCATTGATGGATGTTATTGTGGCGCCAGCCATAGGTAAGCTACTAAAAAAATACCCTTTACTTGAGCCAGAACTGATCAGCGGCGATGATCACCTAAACTTGATGTCTGACAATATAGATTTAGCTATTAGAGTTGGCCGTTCACAAGCAAGCAACATAAAACAGCGTAGAATAGGAGAGTTTAGAGATGTATTATGCGGCAATGAGTTTTTGCTGAAAAACAATGAAATTGAACAGATTATTTATATAGCAAATACATGGCAAGGAAAGCAAATTAGCCATCAATTACATGATGAAAAAGGAAAAACTATCGTCTATAAAGCAACTGCACAATGTAGAGCAAATTCTTTTTATTCTTGTTTAGCATTGATAAAAGAAGGGGCTGGCGTTGGCTTAATACCTGATTTTCAATTTAAAAGAATACAGCCCATATTGAGTGAAGTGTTTCCTGAGTTTACACTTCCAGTAAATCAGGTATTTGCACTTTACCCTTATGAAAAGTATCTTCCTTCTAGTGTTAAAGTTTGTATTGAGGCAATTGAGCAACAACTTGTAGACTTATCATAGATATTTTTATGCATATTATTAATATACAAAACGGTTTTTTAATAAAAATATCTATTCAAATTGTGTTGATAAGTTTGGTATATTTTCATCTATCAGGTTTTGATAATCACTCGTATCTAATTTAGTGCAAGGGCGTAATGCTTCTTTATGAAGAAGATGTCTAATTATATTTCTTTCGTCTTTATGGGCTATTAGGTGTTCAACTAATTCAAATGCACTTGAGTATAAGTGATCTCGTTGGTCTGAATCCCATGCTTCTTCTAATGCAATTAATTGAGAAATTGCTAAAGGTCTGTTTTGGTTTTTTAATTTTGGTAAGCCAAAATGGTATCTGTAAGTGCCATCCTTATCTATGTAATAATTAATAGTTTTAAAATAATCAGCTAATCCTTCAGTTAACCAACGAGCAGTATAGCCTACAAGATAAAAATTAAGTGCGTGTACAACTTCATGGATAATAGTTTGCTCAACTTGTTGTTCATTTCTATAAGCAGCAAAAGCAAAATTAGTATTAGCCCAAAATAGACCTTGAGAGTTTGTAGAGTCAATAGATAAGGTTGAAATAAAATCAGAATATCCTGATAAACTTGGCAATACCACCAAATTTAAAGTCATTTTGTTTTTTAATTTTAAACTGAACCAATCTTCGTAAAACTCTAGAATTAACCACAACTTTTTATCAATATTCTCGCTAAAATTTATTGGTAAATCTTGGGAAAAAACTCGTATCGATAATGTGTTATCTATTTTATGTTTTTTGATATTCAGTGGCTTTATGTGGCTATACGAGTCTAAAGTTTGTTGTACTTGTTTAACCATATCTTGATCAGGCGCTATATCACATTTAAATGGTTTTATTAAAGCAACACTTTCTATTGCTAGCACATTGCTATTTTTAGCTATTGCCGGGGTTACTTTCTTTTTAACTAGTGGTGATGTTGTTTTGACTTCAATTGTGCTGTTTTCTACTTCGATTGAAGACTCAGAAAAGATTTTCGCTGTACTGACTGAAGCGGAACTCTTGCTTTGATTAAATTTAAAAGAGATAAATAAAATGAGTAGAGTAACTATTATTATTGCATATTTTTTTTTGCTATACATGGAGCTCTCTTAAGAAAACTTTATAAATACTTTACGAAAACTACTTGCATTATCATACCCTATATTTAGTGCTATTTGCTCAAAACTATGAGGAGTTAACTCTAGTAGCTCACATGTTTTTTGTACTCTAATTTTTTGAATATAAATTATTGGCTTTAATGTTGATAGTACTGATGCACTACTAAGTGTAGTTCGAAAACCTAATCTCCTATTTTATTACCAATTAATGAGTATTAATTACTTGTTATAATAAATAAGTGTTAACTTACGGTTAAAACTATTATTAATTAAAACTCTTTAGCGTGAGTAATGATATTTTTTTGTTTAGCTACTATAAACCCCGTATAATTTAAGTATACGGGTGATATATCGTATAATGTAATTTCTATATTATGCCTATTTTTAGCAACACCCAACTTCCTCTTGCTTTATTACTTACTTTTAAGGAAAAAAATGAAATTATTTACTATCCCACTTATTACTTGCTTAACGTTAACAGCTTGTACAACATTTGACCCTTATACTGGTGAAGAAAAAACTACTAACACAGCTAAAGGAGCAGGCATTGGTGCAGGTGTTGCTGCGATAGTTGCGTATATTGCGAATAAAGATGAAGATGATATAGGCAAAAGAAACCGTAGAATTTTAAAGGCAGCAACAGGTGGTGCAGCTGTTGGTGGTGGTATTGGCTATTATATGGACATGCAAGAAGCAAAGCTAAGAAAGCAATTACGCGGATCAGGCGTTAGTGTTGAACGAGAAGGTAATAATATAAACTTAATTATGCCAGGAAATATTACCTTTTCATCGGGTAATGCCACCATTGATCAAAGTTTTTTATCTGTTTTAGATTCAGTTGTAGTGGTTTTAGAAGAATTTAATAAAACGTTGGTTGTTGTTTCAGGTCATACAGATAGTTCTGGCTCTACTACATTTAATCAAAGTTTATCAGAGCGTCGTGCACAGTCTGTTTCTACATATCTACATGCTGCTGGTGTTATTAAAGATCGAATTGAAGTAATTGGTTTTGGTGAAACTCAGCCTGTAGCTAGTAATAAAACTAAGGAAGGTAAAGAATTAAACCGAAGAGTAGAGATCACTCTGCTTCCAATTTCAGAATAAATCAGCTGAAATATTTACTTAGCTTATTATTGTTCCAAATGATAATCAGCTAAGTGATAACTGGCTGTAATATAAATTAAAATAAATCCATGGCAATTTACACAGCACTATTTTCAAGGTTATAGAATGTCAACCTCAGTAAAACCGCTTAATTCAATAAATCCAATAGATCACCGACTTTCTATTGCACCTATGCTCGATTGGACTGATCGTCACTGTCGTTATTTTTATCGTGCTATGTCACAGCAAACCGTGCTTTATACTGAAATGGTTACTACTGGTGCTATTTTACATGGCAAGGGAGATTACCTTTCTTATAACAATGCCGAACACCCTTTAGTTTTACAACTAGGAGGGAGTGATGTTAAAGCTATGACAGAATGCGCTAAGGTTGCTGAGCAATTCGGTTATGATGAAATTAATATTAATGTTGGCTGTCCCTCAGATCGTGTTCAAAATGGTCGCTTTGGTGCTTGCTTAATGGCTGAACCTAGCTTAGTAGCTGAGTGTTTAAGTGAAATGCAAGCTGCGACTAAAGTGCCTGTTACGGTAAAGTCTAGAATTGGTATTGATGATTTAGATAGCTATGAATTTTTACATACTTTTGTTGAACAAGTAGCACAGGCTGGCTGTCAGCATTTTATTATTCACGCTCGTAAGGCTTGGCTGAGTGGTTTAAGCCCTAAACAAAATCGTGATATTCCGCCGCTTGATTATAGTCGAGTATATCAAATTAAGCAGGACTTCCCTTCACTAGAAATTTCCATAAATGGTGGTATTAAAACATTTGCAGAGGCTAATAAGCATTTAGAGCATATCGATGGTGTGATGATTGGTCGTGAAATTTATAACAACCCTTATTTATTGGCAGAAGCTGATCAGCAAATTTATGGCACTGAGAAAGAAGTGATTTCACGAGAACAGATTATTGACCTTATGGCAGATTATGTTGATGCTTATGTTAGTTCAAAACTCGAACATGGCAATGCACAACATAACCCTAGGGCGTGGCATGTATTTAGGCATATGTTAGGTTTATGTAATGGTTTAGCTGGCGCCCGTCAATATCGACGTTATCTGAGTGAATCGGCTAGGCAAGGCGATGCTAACGGAAACACTCTAAAGCAAGCTTTTGCTAAAGTGACTGTGTTAAATGATAAATTTTAAGCCATCTATTATTGTGATTTAAATAATAAAGAGCTTAAATTATATGGATATTTCAACAAGGGTATCGCTCTTATGTTGTATTAATATCATTTTAAAACCACTAAAAAGTGGTTTTTTACACCAATTCTATATTGCAAATATAAAAACAATTTATTCGGTATAAGTTTTAATGTGAGTTAAATTGCCTATTTATCAATGAGTTGTTTGTGTTTTGCTATAGTGGCATAACCTTTGTAATAGTTATTGTTAGATTTTAATTATTGTTCTTTAGAGAGGGCAGTAGTTTTTATACATAACTACAAGGGAAGTTTCATGTTAACTTATGCATCATTATTCTTATTAATGCTGATCCCAGCCTTTTCAATGTTGATTTTATCTTTTCTTGTTGCGTTATTTGAACGAGAAAGTATTTAATTACTTCAAACTTCAAACTTCAAACTTCAAACTTCAAACTTTAGCTGTTTGTGTGAAACTCAGACTAATCAAAAACTCTTCAAAGCCCCTTTGTAATAAAAAACTTA
The DNA here is from genome assembly GCA_964022585.1 of uncultured Colwellia sp. GTDB lineage: Bacteria > Pseudomonadota > Gammaproteobacteria > Enterobacterales > Alteromonadaceae > Colwellia. Next base: position 125,899 of record CAXIBS010000002.1, on the reverse strand, counting down.
AATACAGTTTTTATTAAATTTCTTGGCTTATGTAAATCACATGAATGAATATTTTACGATATTTTTACGGCTTCTTAGTTAATTTACTTCCCCTAGAACACCTCGAAAAATTCTTATTTTTATCTTCTCTTAAAAAATAAACCCTGGCTATCGATTAAAGAAATTAAAATGTTCTTCCTGGTGGTTAATTTAACCAGTTATGTGGTTATATTAGCTATTATTTAGTTTGACATAATATGTCCTATGTTGATTTTATATAACTATGTTTTTATTAAGCCCTTTAAAATCAATAAATTAATAAAAATAAAATAATTGGCACAGCACTTGTAATACTTAGTTCACAAACGATAACAGCAATAATGTTATTGGCTAATATGACAATATTATTTAATTAATGAACAAGAAGGAATTTCAACATGAATACTTTAAACCTTAAAAATACCAGTATCGCTTTATTACTTTCTATGAGTACTTTTTTTAGTGTTAATACATATGCAGCAGAAACTAATAGCATTGAAAACTCAATAAGCGAAATAGTTATAGCGCAGGGGAAACAGATGATGGATGAATTAAGTGAGAAACTTAAGCAATCAATATCAGATGAAATAGATAGTATTACTATCGACTTTTCTTTAAATGAATCTCTTTCAAGTTCACTAGCTTGGATAAGTGATGAAGACGAAACGTCTACAAGTACAGTAATTGAAAATAATAAATAGCATATAAAAACAGGAGAAAAATCATGGGATTATTTACACGTTTCACTGATATTGTAAATGCAAATATAAACAGTATGTTAGATAAAGCAGAACAGCCAGAAAAGATGATCCGTTTGATCATTCAAGAAATGGAAGAAACTTTAGTGGAAGTTAGAGCTGCTGCGGCAAAAAATATTGCTGAACAGAAGGCGCATACTCGCCAGATGGGTTCATTAAAAGAGAGTATTAAGCATTGGCATGGTAGAGCTGAATTAGCTGTAACTAAAAATAGAGAAGATCTTGCTAAGTCTGCACTTTCAGAAAAGCATAAATATCAAGGAGATTTAGCAACACTTGAAGCTGAAGGTGAGCAGCTAGCTGAATGCTTAATTCAAGTACAAGATGATGCGTCACGTTTGCATGAAAAGCTATCTGAAGCCAGACGTCGTCAAGCGGCTTTAATCCTTCGAAAAGAATCTGCGCAAGTGAGATTAAAAGTTCGTGAACAAGCTGCTATTTATAATATTGAAGAAACAATGAGTAAGTTTGAACGTTATCAGCAAAAAGTAGATCGAGTTGAAGCTCAAATTGAAGCTTATGATTTAATGCAAGATACAGCACCTGATAAAAGCTTGTCAGATGAATTTGCAGAATTAGAAAAAGATGAAACGATTGAACAAGAATTAGCTGAAATGAAGAAAAAGACTAAAGCTGCGTAGTTTTATCGGTATACCTTTAAAATTGTAAGCATTGATATTCATTAGCTTAAGAATACAGTAAATAAGGAAAAATATTATGAGATATGAACAAGAATACTCATCAGCCAGAATGGTAAATAAAAGGTTAGTTAAAGACAATTTGAATAAAAAATTATCAGGTGTTTGTGCCGGTATTGCCAAATATTACGATTGTCCACGAATTGCTATAAGAATTGTCGCAATTGCAGGATTGATTATGTTACCTGTTGCAACAGGGGTCGCTTATGTTGTAGCAAGTATCTTGTTACCAGAAAGTAAATATTAGCAATGGGTAAAGTTAAAAGCATTGGTAGAATATAGAGGAACTTATGACATTTTTTAAATCATTATTATTAGCCATTTTTGCTACATTATTTTTAACTTACGCTTTAGGAACCAGCTTTTTAGAATTACTTGATATTCATGTGTATATGGATGGTGAAATCATTGAGCCTTTAAAAGCAATTGGTGTATCAGCAATGGCTGTTGTGGCTTTGGTATTAATTGCATTAGCAATAGTTTTGAGTGTATTTGGCTCGTTTATATTCATTAGTTTACTCGTTTTAGGATCTGTCGCTATGATTGCCATTAATGTATTTTGGCCGGTGTTATTTGCTGCAATTGCTATTTGGTTATTAATGAGAAATAAAGGCGAAGCATCAAAGAAAACGCAATACAGCTAACATAGAATACATAAAATGGAACAGAGAAGTTAGGCTTTAAACTGTTAGGTATAAAAGCCTTATTGAACTTTTTATTTGTTAAAAAACATTGACATGATCTTTTTACACGTATCTGTTTTAAGTAGACGAGAAAACTCATTACCTTCATGGGTTATTACTTCAGACAATGACGATTGTGTTGCTTGACGGATTAGCTTTCTACTGGTCATTACAGCATCACTAGGTAAGTTAGCAATGGTTATAGCTGTTTTTTCTGCAATGTCTAATAGCTCATTAGGCTGACAAACTTGATTAGCAATTTTATACTCTTTTGCCTGCTCAGCTGTAAACGTAGTGCCCAATACCAATAATTCAAATGCTTTATTTTGGCCTACTTGTCTCGTTAGTAATAAGCTTGAACCAGCTTCTGGACATAAGCCTAATTGAGTAAAGGGTAATTTAAACTTTGCATTGTTAGCTGCAATAACCATATCACAATGTAATAATAGTGTGGTGCCAATGCCAACGGCAGGCCCTGCAACAGCTGCAACAATTGGTTTAGTGAATTCGCTTAATATTTTTACAAAATCGAGCGCTGCAAGGGAATCATTTTGCGAGCATTCAATAAAGTCTTGCAAATCATTACCGGCGCAAAAACAGTTTTCATTACCATGTATTAAAACACAATGTATATTTTTGTTATTTTTAGCATAATTAAAATATTCACCAAGCTCGTTATACATAATGTTATTTAAAGCATTTTTTTTATCAATACGGTTGAGAATGATTGTAAAAACACCTTGGTTTTCTTTGGTTATAATGCAGTCTGTCATTTTGTTACTTTGCTAAGAATGATAAAGTTAACTGTAAGGGTTCTTAAAACGGAAGTATAGTCACCGATGAATAATAACTATTTATTATTACTACTTTTAACTTGTTCTTTTTTTGGAACAGCTAGTGAAGTATCGCTTCAAAGTGAACAACATTTCTTAAACTCATTTATTTCAGTTGAAAATGCCTATATTCGCAGTGTAATACCGGGATCTTCTGTTACTTCTTTGTATATGAGTATTGAAAATAAAGGCGAAAAAACAGTGACTTTACTGGGAGCTACCAGTAAAATTTCACCGCGAATAGAAATTCATCAACATAGTATGTCTGAGGGTATGATGCGAATGCGTCAGATAGACTCCATTGACATTAAAGCTAAACAGCGTATTTTTTTACAGCCATCAGGATTACATTTAATGTTTTTCGATGTTAAAAATTCTCTGCGAACAAAGAAAAACATTGAACTTACCTTGAATTTTTTGAATAGGGCACCGGTAATAATACAAGTGCCTGTTTATGGTCCCATACAGGAAAAAAGAGCACAGGAAGCTATAGCTGATTTAGCTAAATCGCAACCGCATCATCACTAGCTCATTATTAGGAGTAGAAAATGAACATGAATTTTTCAGTTAAAAACATTGGCCTTACGGTGACGGGTATTTTTATGCTCTTTTATCTTGTAGGTGTTTATTGGAGTTTAGATGTTGATGCGATTGATATTCAGGAAGAAGTTACTGTAGCAGCAACTGCTGATAATGTTTCTCCTGTTATTGGCTACGCAACCACAACAACATTAATTAAAGTTGCTGAAAGTATTTTAGATAAACCAGGCGGTTATATTTCTAATGATGCTTTGCCACCGGGAGTTTTACTAGACAATATGCCTGCGTGGGAGTTTGGTGTGTTACAAATGGTACGTGATATGGCATTAGTATTACGTAAAGATTTTAGTCGTTCTCAATCACAATCACTAGAAAATAAACACGTAACCAAGGCTCAACCTAAGTTTAATATTGATAATACAAGTTGGGCGATGCCAAGTGCTGAATCTGAGTATAGAAAAGCTATCACTAGCTTGTACAGTTATAGAAATGCACTTGTTGGTATTAGTACAGCAAAAAATGATACCGCTCAATTTTATGCTCGTGCTGATAATTTAACGTCATACTTTGATGAAGTACAAAAGCGTTTAGGTAGTTATTCACAACGGTTAAGTGCCAGTGTTGGAACCGATAAAATAAATACTGATTTAGCTGGTGATAATGAGGCTAAGCAATCTTCTTCTGAAGCATCTCATGCACAATTAAGAACCAGCTGGTGGAAGCTTGATGATGTATTTCATGAGTCACGTGGCGCAGCATGGGCTTTACTTCATTTTCTTAAGGCAATAGAAATTGATTTTGATAGTGTATTAGAAAATAAAAATGCAACAATTAGTTTGCAACAAATAATTCGTGAATTGGAGTCTAGCCAACAAACGTTATGGAGCCCTATGGTATTAAATGGAGATGGCTTTGGTATGCTAGCCAATCACTCCTTAGTTATGGCTAATTATATTTCACGTGCTAATGCCGCATTAATTGATTTAAATGAACTACTAAGAAAAGGGTAATAATAATGAAAAAAACAATAATTGCAGCAGGTATTGCTACGCTGTTAAGTGCTAATGTGCAAGCTGATACATTACTTGGATTATATATTGGTGGGCATGTTTGGGCTAACCAAGCCGAAGGTACTTTTGGTGAAGGCGTCGATAACCAAGCTAAATTTGATTTTGAAGATGAAAATCAGGGAAGCTTTTATGTTGCACTTGAACATCCAATACCATTAATTCCTAATATTAAAATTGCCTCAACAACCTTAGATACAACGGGTAACGGGACAATATCAGGTAGTTTTACTTTTGATGGCGAAACTTTTACTGATAACACAGTAGTCGATACCACATTTGATGTAAGCTATGTTGATTATACTTTTTATTATGAACTGTTTGATAATGACTTAATAACCTTTGATCTTGGTTTAACTGCGCGTGATTTAGATAGCCAAATTAATGTAGTTGGTACAATTGGCAGCACAGAAACAAGTGCTGATCTTTCAGCTTCAGGTATTATCCCTCTGCTTTATGTTAATACTATTGTTGGTCTACCTTTTACAGGTTTTAATGTTTTTGCAGAAGCAAATTTCTTATCTATTGACGATAATACCATTTATGATTACCAAGTTGGTGTTAGTTATGAGCTAATTGATAACTTAGCTGTTGATGTAGATTTAACACTTGGCTATCGTGCGGTTAAATTGGAACTAGATGATATTGATGACTTGTATTCAGATTTAGATTTTAATGGTGTATTTGCCGGTGCAGTCGTACATTTCTAAACTAACTATTCATTAAAATATTTAAAAAGTCTCTGCTAGATTTATAATCTACAGAGATTTTTTTACTTGTAGTGTATTTAAATAGCATGCTGATATCGTTTATAGAGAATTTCAACGCGCTCTACATAAGCCTTTGTTTCAGCAAATGGAGGAATGCCAGAATATTTTTTAACAGCACCTTCCCCTGCATTATAAGCTGCTAACGCTAAATCATTATCTCCTTGATAGACTCGTAGTAAATAAGCTAAATGTTTAACGCCTCCATTTATATTTTGTTTAGCAATAAATGCATCCTTTACTCCAAGCGCTTTAGCCGTACTAGGCATTAATTGCATTAAACCTTGTGCCCCCTGCTTAGAAACAGCTACGGCATCAAAGTGTGATTCAGCATGAATAATTGCGCGAATAAGTGCAGGGTGTACATTATGGGATTTTGCAGCTGTTGTAATTTCTTTATGGTATTTAGTTTTATATAGAGGTGCGGTATGCCAATTAATATGAGAATCAACTTGGCAAGCATAGCAGTCCATTTTTATTTGTTCATAAACAGAATCTAACGGTTGTTTATCTGAAAAAGATAGTACACCGTCGGCAGATTGATATTTATAAATGAGTATTTTTTCTTGGCAATAACTCTGGCTACAGTAAAAATTTAATAGTGAAGCTATAAACAAAAGAATGTTTTTTAAGGTAATGATGATTAAGGCTCAGAAAAAATGTTACAGATAACATAGCTGTTGATATGTTTTTTGTCTAAATATTTTAGTAAAACATCATTCTTATATAACTTTTTGATATAAAAAATCATTATCTATTCCTTTTGGTTTTCCAGTTTCTTGTTTATCCTCTATGTATAAATCGTCCTAGGTGAATATTCTCATGCCACAAGAGCAGCTTACTTTACAGCAAAATTTAAATCCTACATCAAGTGCACTTGATGCAAATCAGCTTGCATTGCTTCAACAAGCGACGTCAAGTTATTCGTCTTTACAGCTTGCATGGGCAAGTGGTTATCTTGCTGCAAAAAGTGAGTCTGGACCTAGTACAGTATTATCCCCTGTATCGGCACCAGTAGTGGCTAAAACGTTAACTATTTTATATGCCTCACAAACAGGTAATGCTAAAGGTGTTGCAAAACAACTTGAGCAAAGTGCTAGTGCTGCTGGAATCACGGTGAAGTTAACGAATGTTAGTGATTACAAAGCAAAATCACTAAAAAGCGAAACTCATGTATTAATTATTGCCAGTACTAATGGTGAAGGCGAGCCGCCTGATGATGCTATTGAGTTTCATGAGTTTTTGCTTGGTAAAAAAGCACCTAAATTACCTAACTTAAGCTACAGCGTGCTTGCGTTAGGTGATAGTAGTTATGAGTTCTTCTGTCAAACAGGTAAAGATTTTGATGAACGTTTAAAGGCTTTAGGTGCTAAGCAAATAACTCCACGTGTAGATTGTGATGTCGATTATGATAGCGATAGTGAGAGCTTGACATTAAGTATTGTTGAGAGCTTAAAAGAAGAACTTACACAGCAAGAAACAGGCCTTGCTTCAGTAACCTCATTAGGTCAGGTTGACTTAGCTACAGCAGGTGCTGAAAGTATTTACAATAAGCAAAATCCACTAAATGCTGAATTTATATTAAGCCAAAAAATTACTGGCCGTGACTCAGAAAAAGATGTTCGTCACATTGAAATAGACCTTGGTGAATCAGGTTTAACTTATCAAGCTGGTGATGCATTAGGTGTTTATTTTGAAAATGATAGTGCTTTAGTTGCTGAATTAATTTCAGTATTAAAGCTTACTGGCGAAGAGAAAGTAAAAATAAAAATTGATGGTGCAAATCAAGTTTTCACCCTAACTGATGCCTTAACGACACAATTAGAGATTACACAAACACCTCCATCGTTTGTTGAGTTTTGGGCTAAAATTTCTGGAAATAATGAATTAGCAGCAATTGCAGCAGATAAAAATACTGCTAGAGAATATGCTGGCGAACATCAAATTATTGATGTACTAGAAGCGGCTCCAACTGAAATTGATCCTCAATTTTTTATTGAAGCATTACGTAAGATAACACCACGTTTATATTCTATTGCCTCTGCTCAAGCTGAAGTTGAAGAAGAAGTACACTTAACCGTTGGTTTAGTTAGTTATGAAAAAGATGGTAAAACTCGTTTTGGCGGTGCTTCGCATTATTTAGCTGATGGTCTTGAAGAAAGTCAGTCGGTACGTGTTTTTGTCGAACATAATGATAATTTCCGTTTACCTACAGATAGTAATACACCAGTTATTATGATTGGACCGGGTACAGGTGTTGCACCATTTAGAGCCTTTATGCAACAACGTGAAGCTGATGAAGCTAGCGGTGATAACTGGATGTTTTTTGGTGATCAAACATTCACGCAAGACTTCCTTTATCAAGTTGAATGGCAAAATTATTTAAAATCTGGCTTGTTAACGCGAATGGATGTTGCTTTTTCTCGTGATCAAGCAGAAAAAATATATGTACAAGACCGATTGAAAGAACAAGCCAAAGAAGTTTTTGCATGGCTTGAACGTGGTGCTCATTTATATATTTGTGGCGACATGAGTCGTATGGCGAAAGATGTAGAAGCGGCATTGATAGAAATTATTAGTGAGCAGGGTCAACTAAGTAGTGAAGACGCAGAACAATATTTAAAAGATTTACGTAGCAATAAACGCTACCAGAAGGATGTTTACTAATGAGTAATTCGAACGAAAAAGCAAGCCAAATTGTTGAAGGTAAGCATGCGGATAATGAGCGTTTAAAGCTAGAGAGTGATTATTTACGTGGCACTATAGTTGACGATTTATCTGATAATATGACAGGTGGTTTTACCCCTGATAATTATCAACTTATTCGTACTCATGGCATGTACCAACAAGATGATCGTGATATCAGAGCTGAGCGTCAAAAACAAAAATTAGAACCTTTGCATAACGTTATGTTACGTGCTCGTATGCCAGGTGGAATTATTACACCTAAGCAATGGTTAGCAATTGATAAGTTTTCTCACGATAAAACGAGCTACGGCAGCATACGTTTAACAACTCGTCAAACATTTCAATTTCATGGTGTGTTAAAGCCAAATATTAAATTAATGCACCAAACGCTTAATGAGTATGGTATTGACTCTATTGCTACAGCAGGCGATGTAAACCGAAATGTTTTATGTACGTCTAACCCTGTTGAATCTGAGTTACATGCTGAAGCATATGAATGGGCTAAAAAAATTAGTGAACATTTACTTCCTAAAACACGTGCATACGCTGAAATTTGGTTAGATGGTGAAAAAATTGAAGGTGGCACTGAAGAAGGTGATGTTGAGCCTATTTTAGGTAAAAGTTATTTACCAAGAAAATTCAAAACAACGGTTGTGATTCCTCCGCAAAATGATATCGATGTACATGCAAATGATTTAAATTTTGTTGCGATTAGTGATGGTGGAAAACTTGTTGGTTTTAATGTGTTAGTCGGTGGCGGTTTAGCTATGACTCATGGTGATAAATCAACTTATCCACGTAAAGCGGATGACTTTGGTTTTGTTACTTTAGCAAATACATTAGCAGTTGCAGCTGCTGTTGTTACTACACAAAGAGATTGGGGTAACCGCGTAAATCGTAAAAATGCTAAAACCAAATATACATTAGACCGCGTAGGTGTTGATGTATTTAAAGCAGAAGTTGAAAAACGCGCAGAAATTACCTTTGAAGAGTCTCGTCCATATGAGTTCACTTTTAGAGGTGATAGATTTGGCTGGGTAGAAGGTATTGATAGCAAGCACCACTTAACGTTATTTATCGAAAATGGTCGTTTACTTGATTACCCTGAAAAAGCATTAAAAACAGGCGTTGCAAAAATTGCTGAAATTCATAAAGGTGATTTCAGAATGACTGCTAACCAAAACTTAATTGTTGCAGGCGTAGCAGAGCAAGACAAAGCCGAAATTGAGAAAATTGCACGTGAGCATGGCTTAATTAACGATAGTCACTCAATTCAGCGTAAAAACTCAATGGCGTGTGTGGCTTTTCCAACATGTCCATTAGCTATGGCTGAAGCTGAGCGCTATATCCCTAAATTAGTGGATGATGTTGAAGCAATTTTAACTAAAAATGGATTAGCAGAAGAAGCTATTATTTTACGTGTAACGGGCTGTCCTAATGGTTGTGGGCGCGCTATGTTGGCTGAAATTGGCTTAGTAGGTAAAGGGCCAGGAAAATACAATATGTATTTAGGTAGTAACCTTGGCGGTACACGTATCCCTAAGCTTTATAAAGAAAATTTAGGTGAGCAAGATATTTTAACTGAGATTGATCAGTTAAGTGCTCGATGGGCAGCAGATCGTAACAAAGATGAAGCATTCGGTGATTTTGTTATTCGTGCTGGCATTGTTAGTGAAGTAAAAATTAGTATGAGAGATTTTCATGATGACTAATTCATTGGTGCCAAACAAAGAAATAGCTTTAGTAAAAAATACAGCTATTGCAGAGTCATCTATAAATAATCGCTTTCCTGCTTCTTTGCCTAAACCTTGGTTGGCACAGTGGAATGAAGATTTAGAGAATAAACCTCCGCTTGATCGTATTGAATGGACAATGGAAAATCTTCCAAGTCAATTCGTGTTGTCTTCTAGTTTTGGTATTCAGTCAGCAGTTATGTTGCACATGATGACACAGGTAGATCCTAATATTCCGGTACTGTTAACGGATACAGGTCATCTGTTTCCTGAAACATACCGTTTTATTGAAGAGTTAACTGAACGCTTAAAGCTGAACTTACATGTGTATAGCGCAGTTGAAAGTGCAGCTTGGCAAGTTGCTAAATATGGTGAGCAATGGGCACAAGATGACGAAGCATTAAAGCAGTACAACAGAAAAAATAAAGTTGAACCGTTAGAACGTGGTTTATCTGAATTAAATTGTGGTACTTGGTTTTCTGGTGTTCGTCGTCAACAATCTGATCACAGACAAGGTTTATCAGTTGTTAGTATATTGCGTGGCCGTTTTAAAGTGCATCCTATTATTGATTGGAGCAATAAAGATGTTCATCAATACCTAACTAAGAATAATTTACCTTACCACCCATTATGGGATCAAGGTTATGTTTCAGTTGGTGATGTTCACAGTACTAAGCCGCTTACTTTAGGTATGGATGAAAGTGAAACTCGTTTTGGACCAGGCCAAAGAGAATGTGGTTTACATACCGACGGTGATGGAATATAAAACACCATTAAATGAATAACGGAGTAACTTTATTTCCGTTATTCATTTGTATTGATTTCAAAATGATGACTTAGTTGCTTTTTAAATAGAGTAAAAAACTCATCATTTGGCTTATCACTTATCAATTGAGCTAACTCTGTGCCTATAGCAGTAAACTTGTAAAACTGTATGGCTATGTTGGCTTTTTTGCCACTTAATTTTAATGGTGACCCGTTGTAATTAAGGTTAATAGTATCACCACTCGCCATTATACTTGATTCGCTTTCTTGCTTATAAAGTAAATGATTGTCAGCTAATGACAATATGTCAGCATAATTCAACCCGAAATGACTTAAATTAATATGTCTTTGTCTGTCTTTATTTAAAAAGTTAAATAGACCAGGTTGTTGATATGAACCAGAGACTATACGTATATTTTTTTTGCTTTGATCTTTAACTGCTAAAGAACATGCCTTAGCAAACAGCTTGGCGTCCACAATACTCATGTCTCTAAAAACTTTTAAAGCTTTAAGTGAAAATGAACCGGGTCTGGCAAGCTCACCTGCTAATATTTTGGCCCATAAATCTTGCATAGTTTTATTACTAACATCTTCAGCTAAAGTTATATAGCGGTTGAACCAATCTAAATCAGCTCTTTTATCAATGGAGTTATTTGCACAAAAAGAAAACGTTTTTTCCATAATCGTTTCAATGTTTTTTTGTTTACGTAAAGTCGCCAACCGTTCTCGTTTGATGCTACGATCTTCTATAGGCATCTGTTTCTCAATAGGGATTAAGGCTGCTTCAAGTCCAAATTGTTGAGTTATTTTTAAAAATTGATCTTGAGCTAATGAGTCAGTTGACGTCTTTTTTGCAGTATTATTATCTAGAGGAAGCTTACTATTTGTCTCATTTTTTTCTTCGATAACAATAACTGAAGATTTTTCTGGTTTCATTATAACTCCTTTATTAATTGATAATTCATGTAGCCATTTTAGAAGTAGCAATTATTCATTTCATTATAGGCAGCTTATTATAATCATGGTGAATAGCAAAGAATAAAAATAATTGTATGGATTTATTGAATAATGTCTAAAGGGCTCTTATTATGGAAATAAGGTTTCTGAACAAAATAAATATATTTTTAAGCCTGAATAATCGAATAGATATTTATCGAGATAGGTTTAACTAATTTATTTTTATAGCTTATAGTTAATACTTACCCAAAGTATTTGAGGACAGAATGCAGACATCAGAAGATTTACAAGATGACTTTTTATTTATTGATGATAGCGATGAAGATGAGGTTATCGATGAAAGCAGTGAAGGTGTATGGAAAGTTCTTATTGTTGATGACGATCCAGAAATTCATTCAGTTACTCAATTAGCATTGTCGGATCTCATTGTTTTAGGACGCCGACTAGAATATCTTCATGCCTACTCTGGCGAAGATGCTTGTAAGCTAATAGAACAAAACCCTGATATCGTATTGGTATTACTTGATGTTGTAATGGAAACTGATGATGCAGGTTTAAACGTTGTTAAATATATTCGTGAAGGACTACAAAAAGAAGACATTCGAATCGTCTTGAGAACTGGCCAACCTGGTTATGCACCTGAAGAAAGTGTCATTAAAGAATACGATATAAATGATTATAAAACTAAAACAGAGCTAACTCGTCGAAAGCTAGTTACTACGGTTTATGCAGCTATTCGCTCTTATCAACAAATTGCTAGCGTTACAGAAAGTCGCCGCGGATTAGAGAAAATAGTCTCAGGCTCTGCTCGTTTACTTGGGCTTCATACAATTAATGAATTTACCAATGCCTCCCTCGAAGAATTAACTAATCTAATAGAGCAAGATGCTGATTGTCTGTTTTGTGCTCAAGGGCAAGGGATCATTGAAAATGCTAATGATTTAAGTTTTTATGTTATTGCTCAAAAAGGTTTTTCATCGCTATTAGAGAAGAAGAAACTAAATACGCTGCATAATGATCAAATTAATAATCAAGTAAAAGCCTGTTTTACTCAGAAAACTCATCAATTTTTAGATGACTCAGTTTGCTTATATTTAGCTAAAGGCCTCTATCGAGTCGTTATTTATCTTACCCTAACTCAGCCGCTTAGCGATATGCAAAAAAAGTTGCTTGAAGTTTTTTTAACTAGGCTTGCCGTGGGTTATGAAAACGTACATTTATTTCAAAAGCTTAATAATGCAGCCTATAAAGATTGGCTAACAGGTTTACCTAATCGCTTAGCCTTTGTTCAGCTATTAGACATGTTTGCCAAAAATGATAATGGTGATGATGTTGCAGCACTGATTGATTTAAACCACTTTAGTGATGTTAATGATGCACTTGGTCAAGATGTTGGTAATCAACTTCTAGCTGCCGTTGCTCAGCGCATAAAAACGTTAGGGTATAACTGCAAAGTTGCCCGTGTTGGGGCTGATGTTTTTGGTGTTATTGGCTCTGAAGACTGTCTGACCCCAGCAGTATTAGTAAAGTTATTTGAAGAACCTTTTATGGCAGGCGAACAAAAATTCCCTATGAATGCTTGCTTTGGTTTTTGCACTAAAAAACACGCTAGTATTAGCGGCGTTAAAGTTTTAAATCAAATTAATATAGCGCTAAATTTAGCTAAAAAAACACGCTTAGAACATTTTGCTTATTACGACCCTGATCTAGAGGATGAAACGCAATGGCGTTTAAATATGATTGGACAGTTACGTACAGACTTTGCTGATAATCGACTTGAACTATGGTATCAACCACAGCTATCTTTAAGTACTGGCAAAGTTACAGGTGCTGAAGCTTTACTTCGCTGGCGTACAGCAGAGGGGAAGTTTATTTCTCCAGCCATATTTATTCCAATAGCTGAATACTCGGGGCTTATTATTGATATTGGAGATTGGGTTGTTCATCAAGCTTGTGCTCAGATTAAGCAGCTTAATGAAAAAAACTTGGGTAATGTTGCAATTTCGGTGAATGTATCCATCCCACAATTTAGACAGGGAAACTTTGTAAATACCGTATTAAATGCCATAGAACAACATAAAATAACACCAAGTTTGTTAGAGCTAGAAATAACTGAAAATATTTTAATGGATGATCCACAAGTTGTTATTGATGCATTAACACAATTGAAAACCCATGATATTGGTATTGCACTTGATGATTTTGGTACGGGTTTTTCATCTTTAAATTATTTACAAAAATTACCATTAGATCGACTGAAAATAGATAGGGCTTTTGTCACCAATATTGCCAAAGAAGGTCAATCTGTTATCGCTGAAACTATTATTGATTTAAGTAAGAAGATGAACCTTAAAGTGATAGCTGAAGGTATAGAAGAGATTGGACAACAAGAACGATTAGTTGAGTTAGGTTGTGATGAAGTTCAAGGTTTCTATTATGCTAAACCAATGCCTAAAGATGAGTTTTTAGCTTTTTTAGAGAATAACCGTTTAAAGTGTTAGCTACTACGATTAATTAACGACCTAGGAAGTATATTACTTAAAAACCACTCTAAGGCATAATAACCTATTTTATGCCTTATGATTGCTATCATCAAAAATGATAGTTTCCTTATGTTTCAAATAATATCAATTACACATTTCAACTAGCTTTATGCCCAATACCATGTTCTATCTTCTATTATTTATGGTAAAAGAAGCAGCACTTTCGTTATTAAATTTTCAGATTACTAAAGATTATCAAATAATTACTAAAAGTTAACTATCAATAGTGTGACAGTAAACTATAGGGTTGTTGTATCAGTATGAAAGTAATTTTTACGATAAGTTGTTAGTAATAATAATCTACAAAAAAACAACTTAATACAATCAATTTAAACGCTTGTTTAAATGTTGTTGCAATTCAGCTTTTTTCAAGGCACACTCAGTCGTCTATTACGTAACCGTCATAGATTGGCAATATAATAATATTCAATTATTCAGGTAGAAAGTTATTTATCTGATTAACTATATACCCATCAGATAAATATTTTAGGATGAACTACGCATCTTACTGTGTATGGGTATAACAAAATAATTAAATCAGCAAAACATCAACACCACTTTTAGGTGAAGGAGACAAAGCATGATATATCAAGGCAAAAGCCTTTCAGCCCAATTGCTAGAAGATGGCATCGTCGAATTTAAATTCGACGCTCAGGGATCAGTAAATAAATTTGATCAAGCAACTTTTATAGAGTACCGAGATGTCGTTGCTGCTATCAATAATTGCGCAGAAGCAAAAGGTGTATTAGTAACATCAGGTAAGTCTTCATTTATTGTTGGCGCAGATATTACTGAGTTCTTAGAAACATTCAAATTACCTGAAGAAGAATTAGTTCCTTGGGTGAAGCAGGCATCTGATGTTTTTGACTCATTTGAAGATATTAACTTACCAACGATTGCTGCTATAAATGGTTTTGCACTCGGTGGTGGCTGTGAAATGACACTAGCGTGTGATTATCGTGTTGCTGATACCTCAGCAAGTATTGGTCTCCCAGAAGTGAAATTAGGGTTAATTCCTGGGTTTGGTGGAACTGTAAGGTTACCTCGACTTATTGGTTTTGATAATGCTGCAACTTGGATGTCTACAGGTAAAGCACATAAACCAGCAGCAGCACTTACTCAAGGTCTTCTTGATGCTGTTGTTGATCCTGAAAACTTAAGATCAGCAGCTATTAGCATGCTCAAATTAGCGATGGATGGAAAATTAGATTGGCGTGCTAAACGTCAACCTAAACTAGCGCCGTTAAGTTTGTCAGAAACAGAAATGATCATGTCATCTACAACATGCAAAGGCATGATTGCTGCAAAAGCTGGTAAGCATTACCCAGCGCCTATGATAATGATAAACACACTAATTGCTGCTGCTGGATTAGAACGTGCTGGTGCAATGGCTATAGAAAACGCCAACTTTGCTAAAGTGGGTAAGACTGATGCGGCTACTGCACAAATTGGTTTATTCATGGCTGATCAAGTCGTTAAAGGTAAAGCTAAAAAGGCAAGTAAGCTTGCGACTAAAGCTGTGAAAAAAGCTGCAGTGCTTGGTGCAGGCATTATGGGTGGTGGTATTGCATATCAATCAGCCTATAAAGGCACACCTATTATTATGAAAGATATCAATGATCAAGCCCTTGATTTAGGTTTAACAACTGCCGCTGGCATATTAACTAAACAAGTTGATCGTGGTCGCATGAATGCGAAAAAAATGGCTGGCGTGTTAAATAATATCACTCCATCACTAACTTATGACAGTGTAAAAGATGTAGACATTGTTGTTGAAGCTGTTGTTGAAAATCCTAAAGTAAAAGGTATTGTATTAGCTGAAGTTGAAGGTGTTATCGCTGAAGATGCTATTTTGACTTCTAATACTTCTACTATCTCAATCGACTTATTAGCGCAGAGCGTTAAGCGTCCAGAAAACTTCTGTGGAATGCATTTTTTCAACCCGGTAAATAAAATGCCTTTAGTTGAAGTTATTCGTGGTAAAGACACATCAAATGAAACGGTTGCTTCTGTAGTAGCTTATGCAGCGAAAATGGGTAAATCACCTATTGTTGTCAATGACTGTCCTGGCTTTTATGTTAACCGTGTTTTATTCCCATACTTTGCAGGTTTTAGTCAGCTAGTACTTGAAGGTGCAGATTTTACTGCTATTGATAAAGTAATGGAGAAACAATTTGGTTGGCCAATGGGACCTGCATACTTACTTGATGTGGTTGGTGTAGATACTGCAGATCACTGTACCAGTGTTATGTCTTCTGGTTTCCCTACGCGTATGCAAAAAATAGCTAACGATCCAGTCAGTACATTATATGCTAGCGAACGTTTAGGTCAGAAAAATGGCAAAGGTTTTTATGATCATATTAAAGATAAACGTGGTCGTCCGGCGAAAGTACCGGCACCAGCAGCTTATGAGTTAATGGCGCCACATTGTGCAGATAAAAAAGACTTCAGCAGTGAAGAAATTATCGCGCGTATGATGATCCCTATGGTTAATGAAGTGGTACGTTGTTTAGAAGAAGGTGTTGTTGATTCAGCAGCTGAAGCTGACATGGGCTTGATCTATGGTGTAGGTTTCCCTCCATTTAGAGGTGGTGCAATTCGCTACTTAGAAACACTTGGTTTAGATAGCTATATTGCTATGGCTGATCAATACGCACATTTAGGTGAAATTTATCAAGTGACTGATAGTATGCGCGAGATGGCAAAATCAGGTAAATCATATTTCACTACTGATGTTAAAACAGCTTAAGCGAGGAGAATAAAATGAATGAAGTTGTAATTGTAGACTGCATACGAACTCCAATGGGTCGCTCTAAGGCCGGTGTTTTTCGTAACGTACGTGCTGAAGCATTATCAGCACACTTAATGAAACAAATTTTAGCACGTAATCCAGCACTTGCTCCTGAAGATATCGAAGATGTTATTTGGGGTTGTGTAAAACAAACAAAAGAACAAGGTTTTAACATTGCTCGTAATGCGTCATTACTTGCAGGCTTACCAAAATCTATTGGTGGTGTTACGGTTAACCGCTTATGTGGCTCTTCAATGGAAGCGTTACATCAAGCGAGTACTAGTATTATGTCAGGGCAGGGAGATGTATTCCTTATCGGTGGTGTTGAGCACATGGGACATGTTCCTATGATGTATGATGTGGACTTTGATCCTGCATTAAATAAACATATCGCTTTAGCCTCAGGAAATATGGGATTAACCGCTGAGTTACTTGGTAAGCAACATGGTATTACTCGTGAAATGCAGGATGCTTTTGGTGCTCGTTCGCATCAAAAAGCTCATGAAGCGACATTAGCAGGTCGTTGGGATAATGAAATTGTTGCTACTCAAGGTCATGATGCTTCTGGTGCATTAACTATTGTTGAGCATGATGAGGTTATTCGTCCTGAAACAACAGCAGAAAGTTTATCAGGATTACGTCCAGTATTTGATCCAGTAAATGGTACTGTCACAGCAGGTACATCGTCAGCATTGTCTGATGGTGCTTCAGCAATGTTAGTAATGTCAGCTGATAAAGCTAAAGCGCTAGGCTTAACTCCACGCGTTAAAATTCGTGGTATGGGCGTTGCCGGTTGTGATCCTTCAACTATGGGCTTTGGTCCGGTTCCAGCCACCAAAAAAGCATTAAAACGTGCTGGCTTATCGATTGAAGATATTGAGCTATTTGAATTCAACGAAGCGTTTGCAGCACAAGCACTATCTTGTGTAAGAGCATTGAAAGTTGAAGATAAGATGGATCAAATTAACTTAAATGGTGGTGCTATTGCATTAGGTCATCCGTTAGGCTGTTCTGGTTCTCGTATTTCAGGTACTTTAATTAACTTGATGGAAGGTCAAGATGTGAACCTAGGACTAGCCACTATGTGTATTGGACTAGGCCAAGGTATTGCCACGGTATTCGAAAGAGTCTAATCTTTTTGCTGAAATTCTTTATTAACATCGTTGAAAGTACTCATTGACTCACGTCAACTCCGTGCTTTCGCCTTGTTACTAAAGTTTTCACCTACAATATTAGACTCTTTTTCAGTGATATATAAAAAAACCAGCAATTGCTGGTTTTTTTGTCTTCAAGATGTGGCGATATTTTTATTTAGCAAAAACGCCTTGTAAAGGTGGTACAACTTGTTTCTTACGGCTAAGTACACCGTCAAGCCATACTTTGCCATCAGTTGTTGCTTCACCGTAAGCTTCTAATGATAAGTTATCGTTATCACTTACCACGAGAAGTTCAGAGCCTTCTTTCATAATATCAGTTAATAACAATAATACACTGTGGCGGTTACCTTCGGCTTTTAGCTTAGCAATATCAGCTTCTAATTCAGCTTTCATATCATCAAAAATAGCTAAATCAATAACTTCTAATTGACCAATACCAACAAGGCTACCGTTCATATCAAAATCTTTAAAATCACGTAGTACTAAATCACGTACTGGTGTGCCATCAACAGCAGATTTGACTCTGAACATATCCATGCCCAACTCTTCAGGGTTTTCAATGCCTGCAATCTCAGCTAATGCTTCAACACATTTAATATCGGCTGTTGTACATGTTGGTGATTTAAAAATAACGGTATCGCTTAAAATAGCACACATCATGGCACCAGCGATATCTTTAGGAATTTCAACATTATGAAAATCATACATCATCTTGATAATCGTGTTAGTACAGCCAACAGGACGCACCCAAATTTCTAATGGAGTTGAAGTAGTAATATCGCCTAATTTATGGTGATCAATAATGCCTAAGATTGTTGCATCGTCAATATCATCTGGGCCTTGGGTACGCTCAGAGTGATCAACAATATATAGGCTTTCACCTGCGTAACTTGTTTTTAACTCTGGTTGTTCAAAACCAAACTTATCTAAAATAAACAGTGTTTCTGGTGTTAATTCACCTAAACGAGCTGGAACGGTTTCTTCGCCCAAGGTTGTTTTTAAGTAAGATAAAGCTATGGCAGAACAGATTGAATCAGAATCAGGAATCTTGTGACCAACAACATAATTTGGCATGGTTAAATCTCTTGAAAAATTAAATTAATATTGACGATATTTTATCAAGAAATTTATAGGCAGGATACAATTAGCTAGTGATTATCCACTAAAGTATGAAGTTAGCTTCCATAATCTCAACAATAAGGGCTTCTGAAATATCTTTTAGTGCATATTCTGTTGATGAAAAAATACTTCCATTCTTATTTCCTAAGGTGATGTTTATTTTACTAGGTGTATCATCGTGAAGGAGAAAAACTATTTTCTTGTCAAGCGAAGTGCAGTCAAGGGTAATTGCATCTGCTTGCATGCCTTGTTTACGTAAACTTTTATCTATTATGCCCATAATGGTATTAATATTGGTATTTCTGCTATAGAAAATATCATTTGCACTGGCAATAATATCTGATAAGTTTTTTAGCGTTTCTTTCATTTTGTTTTTCTCATTTATTCACGCTGTCGCTAATATAATCGTCATTATTGAATAGTTTCTAGCAAGAGCTAATAAACAAAAAAGCCTTAACAAGTAAGGCTTTATTTAGGAAGGAAATCTGTTTATTTATAATAACTTAAACAGGCTTCTACTTCGTTTTTAGAACCCATAATAACTTCAACACGTTGATGGATACTGTCTGGTTCAATATCCATAATACGACCTTCACTTGTCATTGCTAAACCGCCCGCTTGTTCAATTAAAAATGACATTGGGTTAGCTTCATACATTAAACGTAATTTGTATGGCTGTTCAGGTTTTCTACTGTCACTAGGGTAAGTAAATATGCCACCACGACATAAAACGCGATGAATATCGCCAACCATGGCAGCAATCCAGCGCATATTATAATTTTTATTACGTGGGCCAGTATCACCTGCAATTAAGTCGTTGATGTAATTTTTCATTGGTTCTTGCCAAAAACGTTGGTTTGACATATTAATTGCAAATTCTTTTGTATCGGCAGGAACTTGTACGTTACGTTCAACTAATAAGTAACCGCCATGAGTTCTGTCTAGTACGTAAAAATGAGTACCGCTACCAGTAGTCATCACCAACATAGTTGAAGGGCCGTATAACACATAACCAGCACATACTTGGCGATTACCCGCTTGTTTGAACATATCAGAGTCATCAGCAGCCATATCTTCTGGTGCTTCATGAATTGAAAAAATGGTACCAATAAGCGAGTTAATATCAATATTTGAACTACCGTCTAGTGGAT
Source organism: uncultured Colwellia sp. (assembly GCA_964022585.1). Classification (GTDB taxonomy): domain Bacteria; phylum Pseudomonadota; class Gammaproteobacteria; order Enterobacterales; family Alteromonadaceae; genus Colwellia. The sequence continues at coordinate 105,631 of CAXIBS010000002.1, read as the reverse complement.
CAAATGAAACGATGTATTTACCGTCTTCTTGACCTGCTACCGAGGTGTCTTCTTCTTCAGATGAAATGGCTTTTACAAAACCAGACTCAAGTAAAATATCTTTAAATAATTCGTTAGCGACCACGTCTAATTTTTTTTGTACTTCACCTTGAATGTTTTCATCTAAGGTTGAACCCATTAAGTCACCTAAATGTGCCTGACTAACGCGAAAAGAGATTTCTTTGGTAGCAGCTAAAATAGTTTTAATTAATGAAATAAGGTCTAGTGAAACATTGTCTTGACGTAAAGCGGGAGCTAATCGTTGCATTGGGTTACCTAATTGCTTTAAAGTTATTTATATACTTTATAATATAAGTTAATAAGTGTTATTACTGTAAGTACAATACGAGTGAATACGACTTATTGCCAGAGTCTGAAGATATTTAAGCATTCTATATTCTGACTTATTTATCTTCAGATTAATTATAACAAGTTTGCATCCCATTTCAGAAGCTTTAATCCCATAATTTAGTTAAATAGTTAGGATAAATACATTTTAGCTTTGCTGTATGTTATTCATTCATTCGTGGTGGGCAATTTATTGTTAAACAATCGAGGAATAAATCTAATTTTTGTTAAAACAACTAAGTTTCCTAATAAAATAAAACTCAAACCAATTACGGTATATTCACTCCAATGGAAATCTTCAACAACAGTAGATATTAAAACAGCAATGGCCGGAAAAAGAATATTTGCATAAGATGTTTTATGAGCGCCAATACGTGTCATTAAGGTTAAGTAGCAGCCAAAAGCGATAACTGAGCCAAAGAGGGATAAGTAAATTAATGAGCTCAAATAAGCAAACTCAAACGAAAAGCTAAACTCTTTATCTTGAATTATTACAGCTAGGCCTGTGAATATTGCGCCATACATCATACCCCACGCATTAGCTTGCACTATAGCGATATTGTTTTTTTGATTCTTAATAGAAATCATATTGCCAATTGAAGCTGAAAAAGTGCCGAGTAAACACATTCCTAGTCCCAACAAAGTAGCTGCACCTATTGTTACATCTGTTAATTGTGGCCAAAAAAGGGTCGTTATTCCTATTAAACCTAGCATACCGCCAAGGTAAACTTGCTTGGTAATCTTAGTTTTATAAAAAACTCGAGCATTAACTATATTCATTATCATTAATGTTGAAAAAGCAATACATGTTAAAGCGGAGTTTATGTGTTGTTGCGCGGAATATAGTAAAAGATAATTTAGCCCAAATAAGCAAATACCAAAAGCTGCAAATAAGCCATGCTGTGCTAAAGAAAAGCGCATAGGTAATTGTTTTATCTTAGCAAATAAGAATAAAGTAAAAGCAGCAAGAGCAAAACGGTAAGTAATAGAAGCCTCTACTGCAACATCACCCAACTGATAATTAATGGCAATCCATGTGGATCCCCAAATAACAACAGTGATCAAATATAAAAAAGAGTTGTTCATTAACTTTACTGCTCCCATATAACTGTTTTAATTCTAGCTGAAATACGTTATTTCAAAAGGAATACATGACTAAATATCAAAAGATGAGATGACAGTGTATCGATAATTTGATTTAATAACATGTACAGAATAATGAAAATGTAACCTACACAGTTAAGGTTAAACAAATACAGTAATTATGCGTCTATTAGATAAAAACTCTTCTGCTTTTTTATATCAACAAGTAATTGATTTCATCGAAAAGCAACAACAGACGGGTGCATTAAAGCCCGGTGATAAATTACCAAGTTTGCGAAAGCTTAGCGCACAGTTTGAAATTAGTGTGCCGACAGTCAAGCAAGCTTATATAGAACTAGAGAGGCAAGGACGTGTTTGTGCAAGGCCACAATCAGGTTATTTTCTTACCGCGCTACAGGCTAGAACTTTAAAGCCTAGGCCGGCACAATGGTCCCATTGTGCGCCAACAACAGTACAATGCCGAAGTATGATCGAACAAGTGCACGAAGCTGTACATCTTTCAAATACGGTGGCATTAGGTATTTCTAACCCCATTTTGGCTAACCCACCAGATAAAACGTTGGCCAGATTAATGCGCTCAGTTATTTCAAAGGTTGCTGAAAAAGCGGTAAGTTATGGCCCGCCAACGGGCGATCCCAAACTACGTATGCAACTTGCTTTTCGTTATCAAGATCAAGGCGTGGCGGTTAACCCAGATGACATTTTAATTACTAATGGTGCTCAAGAAGCTCTCTCTATTGCACTTCAGTGTGTTGCACAACGTGGCGATATTATTGCAGTAGAGTCTCCTTGTTTTTTTGGCATGATCGAATTAATCGAAACCTTGGGGATGAAAACGTTAGAGGTTTATACTTGTACTGAAGATGGGGTTTGTTTGGATGAACTCACTAAAGCTATAAAGCAGCATCCAATTAAAGCTTGTTTATTTTCATCGGCAATCAATAACCCTCTTGGGTCGATGAAAACAGATGTGCAGCGACAAGCCATGGTAAGTTTGCTAGAGCAGCATGATATTCCATTAATAGAAGATGATGTGTACAGCGAATTATATTTTAGTGAAAAAAAACCAAAGCCAGCACAACTCTATTCAGAAAAAGGCTTAGTGGTAACCTGTTCGTCATTTTCAAAAACAGCAGCGCCAGGTTACAGAACAGGTTGGTTACTACCTGGAAAATATGAAGAACAAGCAAAGCGGATTAAACGTGCGCAGTCTAGTTCAACGCCTATGCTACAGCAGTGGACTTTGAACGAGTACATACAAAGTGGTGATTATGATCGTCACTTGTGTGTATTACGTAAAAAGCTGATTTATAACTGTGAGCGTATGAGAGCATTAATTGCAGAATATTTCCCTAATGAAGTTTGTATTTCAAAACCTCAAGGTGGCAGTGTACTTTGGGTCAGATGTCAGTCACATGTTAATACCAGTGATTTTTTCCAGCTTGCCTTAGCACAAGGTGTTAGTTTTGCCCCCGGTATAATCTTTTCGCCCTCAGGAAAGTATGCTAACTATATGCGAATTAGTTATGGTGTGGACTGGAATGAACAAGTAGAAAATGCAATAAAAACATTAGGTAAACTAGTTTTCGAGTATTCAATGAAAAGTCACTCAGACGAAAAGTGTGACAAGGAAGAGCAGCAATCCACACTATGTCGAGTAGCAAGTAAATGACTCATTCTGTAAATAACCACAATATACCGTCTTTAAAAATATTGTTGCCTTTATTAGCATCAGTAATGGCTTTATCGCCGCTTGCTATAGATATGTATTTACCAGCTATGCCTATTATAGCTGAGCATCTAGATACGGCTATGCCAATGGTACAAAATAGCTTAAGCATTTATTTGTTTGGTTATGCGTTAGGTTTGGTTTTATTTGGCCCTATGGCAGATAAATCGTCACGGCGCAAAATGGTGATATTTGGTATTAGTGGTTTTCTTTTGGCAAGCTTACTTCTACCTTTTGTGAGTAGTATTGAGCAATTTTTAGCACTGCGATTTGTACAAGCCTTTGTTAGTAGTGCTGCAACGGTTGTTGTGCCAAGTGCAATTCGAGAATACTACCAAAAAGATACTGCTAAAGGTTTGTCATATGTTTCAATGATTATGATGCTAGCACCAATGATTGCTCCAAGTATCGGCAGCTTGCTTTTAGTTGTTCATAGCTGGCAAATGATATTTTATGTGCTAACACTTTATAGTGTGGTGGTACTAACTCTTGTCATAAAATATTTACCAGAAGCAGTGAGAAAAGTTCCCGAAAAAGATAAACAAATTAGTTTTTTAACTCGCTATAAAATAGTTTTTTCATACCGTGAAGCTCGTCTAGATATTATTAGTTCAATGATGATATCGTTAGCTTTTTTTACTTATCTTACTGCTATTTCTTTTGTTTATTTAACCGTATATCAAGTCTCAGAAATTAACTTCAGTATATTGTTTGGTATTAATGTTGTGGCATTAATGAGTTCACACTTTATTAATACGCGTTTAGTAGTGCGAAAAGGCTCAAGAAAAATGCTAGGCTTTGGTTTGATCTGTGCGTCAATTGCATCGACAGCTTTATTGGCTGCTAACTATTACTCACTATCGCTAATTTATACTGTATTATCTGTATTACCCTTAATGGGTGGTGTTTCTATGGTTGCAGTTAACTCAGATGCTTTAGTTATCACTAAATTCCCTGAACATTCAGGTACGGCAACAGCCGTTATTGGTACCTTACGTTTTGGTATTGGCGCCCTAGCAGGACCTATATTAGCTTACTTTTATGATGGTACTGCTTTACCTTTTGCAATATTAATGTTTTCTGCGGTACTTGTGGTGGTAATATGTCAGCTTATTATTCGTAAAAACGAAAAAACTAGAATCACTCATAATTAAACAGAGGGTTAGCATGAAAAAAGTAGCGGTAATTTTAAGTGGCTGTGGTGTTTATGATGGCAGCGAAATTCATGAAGCGGTACTAACGTTATTAGCGATAGAACAAAACGGTGCAAGTTATCGTTGTTTTGCTCCCAATATTAGTCAACACCATGTTATTAATCATTTAACAGGTGAAGTTAGCGAAAATGAAACACGTAATGTATTGGTAGAATCTGCTCGTATTGCCCGTGGTGATATTGAAGACTTATGTGAATTACGTGAGCAAGATTTTGATGCGTTAATTGTTCCCGGCGGTTTTGGAGCAGCAAAGAATTTATGTAATTTTGCTCTAGATGCAGAAAATTATACAGTAAACGAACAAGTGCTCGCTGCGTGTCAAGCGTTTGCTAAAGCTGAAAAACCAGCAGGTTATATGTGTATTGCGCCTACAATGTTGCCGTTAATTTACCCTAAGGGTGTACAAGGCACTATTGGTTCTGATTTAGACACCGCAGCGTTTATAGAAGCCAAGGGCTTAGTTCATAATACATGTAATGTAGATAGTGTCGTTATCGATCAAAACCATAAACTCGTTTCTACTCCTGCCTATATGTTAGCAACATCCTTAGTTGAGGCATCATCGGGAATTTCTAAACTAGTTAAAGATGTTTTGGCATTGGTTGAATGATATTGAATCAAGGGAAAAGTAGGCAACTGTTTTCTATTAGTTTTTACTTTTCCGTTATTTATTTTTTTATGCAAAATACTTGTTCAGCAATGCCAAGTAAGAATATTTCTGATCAAAGCTTATATAATAATCGTTTCAATAACTCTATGAATATACCTTTAAAATCAAGCGTTCAATTTTCAGAACTTGAAAAGTTAGTCGCATCAAAAATGGCATTAGATATTCGTTACTTTTGTCAAAATAATCATCCTGATGCAAAACAACAAGTAAAGAACTGCTTACAGCCAGTAACAAAGCTGCCTAAAGCATTAGCAGAAATGATAAAGGTTTCAGGTGTTGGTAGTGTTGTACTTTTTGCTGAAAATTTAGTGACAACAAAACAGATAATACAACTCACCCATGATTTACAACAAGCGGCGATTTCATCTGACTCTAAAGAGCCCTTGATCATTTCTATCGATCAAGAAGGGGGGAGAGTTGTTCGCTTACCTCAAGCAACTTCTTTTGCCGGTAATATGGCAATTGGTGCCACTTATGCAAATCACGGTGTTACGTTTGCTCATAAAACTAGTAGTATTATTGCCAAAGAGCTTTCTGCATTAGGTTTTAATAATAATTATGCACCTGTAGTTGATGTCAACACCAATGCTGATAACCCAGTGATTAATACACGTTCTTTTGGAGAAAGCCCTCAGCAGGTAGCAGAGTTAGGTGTGGCTGCAGTTAATGGCTTTCAACAGCATGGCGTGATGGCAACACTGAAGCATTTTCCTGGACATGGTGATACTCACGTAGATAGTCATTTAGGCCTACCGCTAGTAGCCCATGATCTAGAAACTATTCAAAAGCAAGATATATCCCCTTTTCAATGGGCGATTGCTCATAGCACTCCAGCAATGATAATGACTGCGCATATTCAATATCCGGCACTAGATAATTCAACGATAGTAAATAATGCAGGCGAAAAAATTATTCGACCAGCAACTATGTCTCGAAAAATTTTGACTGATTTATTGAGAAAAGAAATGGCTTATGATGGCATTATTGCTACTGATGCCTTAGATATGGCGGGTATTGCTCATTATTTTGATGAAGTTTCTGCAGTGGTTGAAACATTTGTTGCAGGTGCAGATTTAGCCGTCATGCCTTTTAAAATAAGAGAAGTTGAGGATATTGAACAATTTTATCAATTTATCAAAGAAGTCGCACAAAGTTTACAACAAAAAATGGTGAGCAACCCTTCATTATCAACAGAATTAACACAATCAACAAAAAGAATAAGCCGTTATAAAACGCAATATTGTCAGCTACCTAAAACCTCCCTTAGTAAACAAATTTTGCTAGCAGAACAATTAATAGCCCAACCTGAACATTTAAGGCTTGAGCAAAGCTTAATTGACAATGCTGTGGTTAAGTTAACAACAAAAGAAAGTGTTCTTCCTATTCGTCTTGCTGATATAAATCGCATTCATTTATTTGTACTTAATTGGCAAGAATTCGGCGCGTTAAAAAATGCTATTATTGATCAATGGCGTGCTGCTGGAGTAAAAATACCAGAAGTAAGTGCCACTGTGGTTGAGCAAGGTGATTCACAGTCCCAATTGCAAAGTGGCGAAAAATTAGCAAAGGCTGACCTCGTTATTGCAACAGTTGATACCAAAGTTGCTAGTGGTGTAGGCAGCGCTGTTGATACTGGCGGAGCTGAAGATTTAATAACAAAAGTGATGTCGATAGAAGAAAACACCGAATTAGCTAATTACAAACTGCTACTAAGTTATCAATTACAACAAGCGCAAAAGCAAGACGTACCTAGCGTCCTTATTGCAAAAGGTTCTCCGTATTTACTTGAACCTTACATTGATTTAGCTAGTACAATTTTAGTTAATTTTGATGATCATATTTATGAGAAAGTTGCTGGAAATTCAATAAAAACTCAACGATATAGTTCAGGCTATGTTGCAAGTATAGCAATTATTTTTGGAGAGAAGAAAATTCAAGGAAAGCTACCTGTTAGTTTATGATAATAGGTAGCGATACTTTACTGAAAAGATGTTAAAAACTGAATAACGAAAACCCTTTATTCAGTTTTTATAAGCTATGATGCTTTATTTATTGCTTCAGCCATCGATTGCTCTGCAACTTTTTCTAACCAATCTAAATCCATTGTTTGGTGAGCTTCACAAATGAACCATGGTTCGCGCGAATCAGGTTCTAACATTACCCCATTTTTAATTAAGTTTAGGGCAAACTCGGTATATAAGTCGCTGTTTGTTTGTTTCCAATCACGGTAATTTTGTGGCACTTCACTACCAAAATGTACGCCAAACATAGCATCAGGGCCAGCAAAACAGTGCTCAATACCAAACTTAGTAAATACGCGTGAAAGCAACGCTTGGATTTGTTTACCAACACTCGCTATTGTTGCAAGTGCATCTGTTTCTTTTAATACAGTAAGAGTTGCCTTAGCTGCACTTAAAGCAACCATGTTTGCTGTATATGTGCCGCCATGAGTTACGCCATTTTTAGCAAAAGAGATAGTGTCCATCACATCGGCTCGTCCACCAAAGCCAGCAACAGGATAACCATTGCCAATTGCTTTTGCATAAGTTGTTAGGTCAGCATAAATACCGTAAAGCTCTTGTACACCACCTTTAGCAACACGAAACCCTGTTTTTACTTCATCCATAATCAATAATGAAGCGTTATTGTCACAGACGTCACGTAACTTTTGCATATAGGCTTGTGTTGAGGCAATAGAACCACAGTTGCCCATAATAGGTTCTATTAAAATAGCTGCAATATCATCTCCGTGTTCAGCAAATACTTTGTCGATAGCTTCAAAGTCATTTAAAGGTACGCTAACTTGGTGTTCGCGGGTACTTTGAGGAATGCCGCCGCCAAATGGGATTATCGCTGGCGCATTTTCTGTGTTCACATCCCAATTATCAACGTCAGATTTCCACATCACCTCATCGTGAAGACCGTGAAATCCACCTTCAACAACAACAATTTTATTACGTTTAGTAAAGCCACGAGCTGTTCTTATTGCGCCAATAACAGCTTCAGTACCTGAGTTTGAAAAACGCATCTTATCAATGTTAGGACAAAGAGATTTTATTAGTTCAACAACATCAGAATCAAGGCCTGTAGAAAAACCTGAAATAGTACCAACATTAGTAATGGCATTAATTACTGCATTATCAACACGCTCATCGCGATAGCCCAAAATAATTGGCCCGTAAGCTAAACGAAAATCAATAAAAGTTTGTTCGTCACAATCTGTGATTGAGCACCCTTTCATGCTACTTAGAAAAACGGTGTTTTCTTCCCCCCAGTAACGGTAGCTGTCTGCTACGCCTAATGGCATATTATCAACAGCTCTTTTAAACATGGCACTGCTGTTTGGTTTTTGTTTACTTGTCATGAGAGGTCTCCACTTAATAAATTAATTTTTATACGAGCTTTAGGCTTAATCGCACTGATAATACAGCGGTAGTATTTAGACAGGAATCAATAGGCTTTTTTGCAATAAATAGTTAAGAATAAGCGATAACTAATGAAGTTAATTAAAACTTAATATTTACTGATTAATAAACTATAAAAATGAAATAAAACTCTATTGTTCTTCTTGGATTTGTCCAACCATTAGCACAGGGGCTGCATCAAGTTCTTCAGCATCCATCATCGATGCTATACGTTCAACAGAAGAAAGTAACTGGCTTTGTTCCCAAGAATCTAATGCTTGATAGCGTTTAATAAAATGCTCTTGCAAAGGTTTTGGTGAGCTTTGAAATAAAATAGCTCCGTTTTCAGAAAGGTATAGCTCCACTTTTCGTTTGTCTAGTTGGCTACGCTTACGTACAACTAATTCTTTTGCTTCCAAACGATCAACAATACTCGTAACTGTTGCTGGGCTAAGGTTAATATCTTGAGCAACTTGTTTCGCCATAGGACCATCTAATTGAGCAATTTTAGTCATCACCATAAGTTGAGGACCAGTCAAACCTGATTTTTTATTCAGTTGCTTAGAGTGTATATCTATTGCTCGAATTACTTGACGTAATGATATTAAAAGTTGTTCGTATTTTTCCATAGTTTTCTACTCAGTTAGCCCCTAAGAAATAAGGGGCTATTTAATTATAATGGAGATTATAAACTAAATGTGCGAGATACTGAAAGTACTACGCGAGTATCAGCTACATCAATATTCATGCTGGTATCTTCCAATGCTAAGTCAAAGTCAAACCCTTTCCAACTTGTCATATATTCAATACGATAATGGTTGTATGCATCTTTACCGTCTTCTCCCCAGTACCACTTATTTTCATCAGCAGATGTTGAACGATCAAAGCTCACTCTAACGCTATGACCCGGAGCAACTTCAAAAGTATGCGCTACCATGGCGATGTAATGATCAACATCTAAACCAAAGTAATCCCAGCTGTACCAGAAGTTTAACTCTGTATCACCTAAAGATGAGTTATAACCAAACTTAGTATAAGCTTCAGGGTAGTTGTATGTATCAGATGCTGAATCACCATGGTAGGTGTAATATGCAATACCTACATCTACGCCAACTTTTTCATTTAATTGAAAATACTGTCCAAGGTATACATCCCACTCAATATTAGTGTCATCAGAACCACCAAAATCAACATTTGATGCCCAAGTGCCTATATAAAAACCGCCCTCATCCGCATAATCTAAACTTACTTGTAATGCAGGATCGTTTCCTGTTTGGCTAACACCGTTAAAGGTATAGTCAGATGCCAAGTTTACTGTTGAAGATAGATCTGCAGTAGCTGTGCCTGACAGTGTTAACAAGCACGTTGTTGCAAGTGCGATAATACTTTTATTCATTATGTTATGTCTCATGTTTTTAATTGTTTTATAAGTTAGTTAATTAATTCAATTTTATTAAAATCAATTTTGTTTTCTTTAGGTGAGCATTCTATTTCGCTAACTTCTTTATACTTAGTGAGCAGTATGTAACCTAAACAAGTGAAAAATATACCGATAACGATGGCACCAACCCACTGGATTTGTAAGAAATCTAGCTTAAATAAAAGGGTTAACAAACTCAGTGCAACTAGGTTACCTACAAAGTATTTAACTCGCCCAACTCGCGCAACACTCAAATTTAAATTATCGGTGTATAAACGTATTAATGAATCAAGTGAGTTAATAACAAAGGTTATGCCAACCACAGCCATAGCGATATTATAGAAACCAGTTACTTCTAATCCATTAGCACTGTAGTAATACAATACGGTAAACCATATAGCGATAGGGATAGACGGGAATACCAACATAGCCGCTAGTACTTGATAAGTACGTAATCCGCCAACAAAACGGGCAGTAAATTGGCCAATCATAATGCTCCAAGCAAACCACCAGTAAAGGTAAAATTCGTGGTAGTCATTAAGTGGTAGAACAAACTCATGAATATTGCCAAAATAACCGCCAAGTAGCGCAATAGTACTGGCAAACTCGCTGACACTTGAACCTTCTGCAAGGAAAGCTCCGCCCCACATTAGTGCGATTAATCCGATGAATAACCATGTGGTTGCCAAACTTAAAATACGTACATAGCGTATACTTGTACTTGAATAAACTGCGGCAGCAATAACTAAGAAAACAATAAGGTAGAAACTACTGATAATGGACTCGCCATCACCAAGTTCAGGAACATACCAAGGAAGGTTTGTTAGTAATAAATACGCGGTAAATGCACAAGTACCTATAATCACAACATTATTGATTAATTTTATTGGTGCTAGCTCAAAGAATTTTACGCGTGGTTCAATCACACAAAAATAGAAACAAGTGAGGAAGTAAAAGCCCCAGATTAGAAATGCCCAAAATCCAAATTCGATTGCTAATGGGTTAGTAAAGCTGTATTCAGGGCTTGCAGCAAAATCAGCATAACCGGCAAACTCAGTTAGCGGAAACATGATAAGCCCAACATCAAGGCCTGAAGTAAACAATATGGCGATAAAAGTGAATGTTTTAACTGGTGTTACACCAACACAACGCATATTGCCCCAACGATATAAGACAAAGGCGATTGCGGTAAAGGTAAATAAGATCCCTGCAGATAACCAAGCGGTCATAACAGCCTCCCCATGATGGTTTTAATAAATGTAAACAAGTATTACTCCTTTTCTAGTTTTAAATTAGAGCACTCAGAGACACCTTATTAGGCTTCAAATTTTAATTGTCGCAATCATGATGACTCTCTTGATTGCGATAATTAACCTCTGAAAGAGTACTCGCGCTTTATAATCATTAACTCTGAGCTATTTCATTTTCTCTTTGCTGATGTTGCCAGTTTGGCGTTAGCATTACCGGTACATCAGCAGGTGGTAAAGTATCTTTACCAAGAATGATGTCTGCTGCACGTTCAGCGACCATAATCGTTGGTGCATTAAGATTACCGTTTGGAATAGTTGGGAATATTGATGAATCAACAACCCGTAAACCTTCAATGCCATGTACCCGTGTTTGTGGATCTACAACGGCTAACTCGTCTGTGCCCATTTTGCATGAACATGACGGATGGTAAGCACTTTCAACAAATTGGCGTACAAAGCTATCAATTTCTTCATCTGTTTGAACATCGATACCCGGTTGGATTTCTTCCCCACGGTATTGATCAAACGAACTTTGGTTAATTATTTCTCGTGTTAGGCGTACACAGGCGCGAAACCCTTCGCGATCTTCTTCATGTTCAAGGTAGTTAAAGCGTATTTGTGGATGTACTTTAGGATCGGCAGAAACGATTTTTACAGAGCCACGACTTTTAGGTTTGTTATGGCCAATATGCACTTGGAACCCATGACCAGCAAACGCTTCTTTACCATCATAGCGCATAGCAGCAGGTAAAAAATGGTATTGTAGATCAGGCCATTCAACACTTGCTTTTGAGCGAATAAAGCCACAAGATTCAAAGTGATTAGTTGAACCTAAGCCTTTTCTCGTTAAAATCCAGCGAACGCCAATCAATAATTTACTCCACCAATCTAACTTGCCGTTAATAGTGATAGGTTGCTTACATTTGAATTGGAAATAAAACTCAAGGTGATCTTGTAAATTTTCACCTACACCAGCTAGTTCATGCTTCATTTCTATATTAGCGCTTTCAAGTACGGCTTTAGATCCAATACCTGATAGTTGTAATATATGTGGTGAGCCTATAGGGCCAGAAGATAAAATAACGTCTTGATTAGCTAGAGCTTCAACTATTTTGCCTTTACGCTCGTAACGAACTCCGATTGCCTTTTTTCCATCAAGCAATACTTTATTTACTTGAGCGTGCGTAACAACAGTGAGGTTTTCACGTGTCATAGCCGGGCGTAAATAAGCATTAGCTGTTGAGCTACGTACGCCATTTTTAATGGTCATATGCATTGGCCCAAAGCCTTCTTGCTGAGCACCATTATAATCATCTGTAGCCAGATAGCCCGCTTCAACACCAGCATCAATAAAGGTTTTGTATAGCGGGTTTTGCATTTGGTTACCGTTATTAACGCCTAACGGTCCCTCTTTACCGCGATATTCATCACCAGAAAAAGCCCATGTTTCAGCTTTTTTAAAGTAAGGTAAGCAGTGAGCATAATCCCAATCTTGTGCACCATGCTCTTGCCATTCATCAAAGTCTTTAGCATGTCCGCGAACATAAACCATGCCATTAATTGAAGATGAACCCCCTAACACTTTGCCACGAGGGCAGTGCATGCGACGGTTGTCTACATAGGGTTCAGGTTGAGTTTCAAATTGCCAAGCATATTTCTTGGTGTTCATAGGAATTGATAATGCGGTAGGCATCTGAATAAAAATACTTTTGTCGGTCCCCCCTGTTTCAAGTAATAACACTTGGCTGTTACCATCTTCACTTAAGCGATTAGCTAATACACAACCAGCTGAGCCAGCACCAACAATAATATAATCAAATTTTTTGTTATTCATATGAAACTCGTTTTCTATGTTGTTGCTATATAAATTTTATAGCAACTTATCCCTGTTTTATTGCAGAGAAATAATAAGTGTTTGTTCTTAAAATGGACTTTCTAAAGGCTGTAACCCTACATATACGGCTTTAAGCTGCGTGTAATGATTTAATGTTGCCAGACCATTTTCACGACCTATGCCTGATTGCTTGTAGCCACCAACAGGCATTTGCACAGGCGATAAACCATAACTGTTTATCCAGCAAATACCTGCTTCTATTTGATGAATAACTCTGTGGGCTCGGCTGATATCTTGAGTGAAAACTGCGGCAGCTAGTCCGTATTCAGTGGCATTTGCTCGACTAATCACTTCAGCTTCATCATCAAAAGTTAGTATTGATATAACTGGACCAAAAATTTCTTCACGACAAATTGTCATTTCATCAGTACAGTCAGTAAAAATAGTGGGTGCGATAAAATAGCCGTTAGGTGCGTTTTCTGGTTGTAAAGACTTACCGCCATGAAGCAGTGTTGCCCCTTCTTTAATACCAATGTTGATATAGTCTTGTACTAGCTGGTAATGTTTTTGTGAAATAAGCGCACCAAAATTAGTTTTAGGATCCATAGGATCACCTGCAATGATATTTTGACTAGTGCGTTGTACTAATTGTTCGATAAACTTTGGATAAACAGATTTTTGAACAAATACCCGCGTACCATTAGTACAAATCTCACCTTGGGTATAGAAGTTACCTAACATTGCAGCAGAGACTGCATTGTCTACATCTGCATCATCAAAAATAATAAGTGGCGACTTACCGCCAAGTTCCATTGTGACTTCTTTTAGTGTAGTGGCAGCACCGGCCATTACTTTTTTTCCTGTGCCTACTTCGCCAGTAAAAGACACTTTGGCAATATCTGGGTGGTGCGTTAACCAAGCACCTACATCGCCTGCACCTTGTATTACATTGAATACGCCATCAGGAATGCCTGCATCAGAGAATACTTCGGCAAGTTTTAATGCGCCGAGTGGTGTTTCTTCTGATGGTTTGAAAATCATTGTGTTACCGCAAGCTAGAGCAGGAGCTGCTTTCCAACAAGCTATTTGTAACGGGTAATTCCAAGCGCCAATCCCCGCGCAAACTCCTAGTGGTTCGCGACGAGTGTAATAAAAGTCACCATCGACTGATTGCTGGTTACCTTCAATACCAGAAGCTAATCCAGCAAAAAACTCAATAGAATCAGCACCTGACTCTATATCTACCACAGAAGCTTCTTGCCATGGCTTACCGGTATCAAGTACTTCAATTTTTGCTAATTCATCATTACGTTCACGTAATAAGGCGACTGCTTTAAGTAAAATTCGGCTTCGTTGTGTCGCACTCATTGCTGACCAAGTAGCAAAACCACGTTGAGCACTTGCTATCGCTTGTTCTTTAATTTTTTCATCTGCTACTTCTACTTGATAAATTACCTTGCCTGTTGCAGGGTTGATTACATCAAATGTTTCACCACTGTCGTTTGCCATGTAGGCACCATCGACAAAATTTTTATAACGTATTAACGACAATTGGTATCTCCGTACTGCTTAAGTAGATCGTCTATAAATTTTTTACATAATTGCTCTGCCTGCATAAAATTATCTTCAGGCCTTGGACTTAACGCACTGCGTAACCAAAAACCGTCAATCATTGCAGCTGTTTGCATAGAAGCTGTAACTGCTTTTTCATTCGGTAATAGTTGACGAAAAGAGAAGAGGAGATTGCTATACAGGCGTTTGCTGTTGATATGTTGTAGTCTGGCTAGCCCAGGTTGGTGCATAGATTGCGCCCAAAAGCTAAGCCAAGTTTTGGTTGCTGGCGATGAACGTTGTAATTGAGTGAAATTAGCTTCAATGATCATTTCAAGTCGTTGAGCTGGGGTAAGATCTTTCTGTTCAACTCGTGCAAGCAATGCCGTTTTTAGTTGTTCTAATAAGTGTTTGACTGTCGCTTCAACTAATTCTTGTTTACCACCAAAATAATGACTAATAATTCCTGATGATAAGCCAGCAATTCTACTAATAGTGATAATTGTGGTGTGTTGTAAACCATATTGCGCCACTGACTCTAAAGTTGCGTCAATCAACTGCTGTTTACGTAGAGGTTTCATTCCAACTTTTGGCACGAGTTTTTGAATCCTTATTTTTAATTGAACGTTCAATTAATTATAATTCTAATAGTTTGTACTGAAATTATCAAGGGGGGATTATTAGTACAAATTTAGGAAGTAACTTGTAATCTTGGCCAATAATCAGGTGTTAAGCTAGGATGTCTTATAGAAAAAAGTAGTTTTATGAGATTAAAGATTCGTACTCGAACTATACTTGTAGATAACAGAGTTGTTTTTTCATAAGGTGAATTATATTGATGCACTAATTACCTGAAAAAGAGGGGAGTTTTTGTAATTGATTATTGACCATATTAGCTGAAAAGCTTAATGTTTTAATGAAGTGATTTACAGATATAATTAGTGGTGTATTGATGAACTTTTAGATAGGGGTTTTGAATAATATTTATCACTTTTAGCGTTTTAAGG
The DNA here is from genome assembly GCA_964022585.1 of uncultured Colwellia sp. GTDB lineage: Bacteria > Pseudomonadota > Gammaproteobacteria > Enterobacterales > Alteromonadaceae > Colwellia. The sequence goes on along the minus strand of CAXIBS010000002.1, from coordinate 90,061 downwards.
AGCATATTTAAAATGGAATTGTATAAACTGTCCTTTTGCAATGTAAAGGTTTTACAAAGTGACATTGCTGAAGTAGGGGTTTTTGAGGGAGTTGAAGTTGACCTTAAAATGGTTAAAGAAATTCATCAATGCTTTTTATCTATTTTTCCACATTCATTTTCTTTATTAATAAATAAAAGTAACTCTTATTCAACACAACTAGACGCATTGATGCACTTTGGCACATTACCAGCGATTGATAAAATAGCTGTATTTGCACCGAATAAAATGGCGAAGCTTAGTGCAGATTTCTCGGCAGAAATTCCAAGCTCTGCAGAATTAAATATTCAAGTTTTTATTGATAGAGGTGAGGCGCTTACTTGGTTGAGGTAGCTTTCTTTAACACTTTTATTAATGAGCCGCTATCAATGTATTGCCCAATGGAGTGGAATAATTCTTACGATTATAGAAAAAAAACTCTCAGAATTGGCTGTTGGTCATTATGTTATTGAAATAAAACAGCAGGATAGTAATTATATACTGTCCTCTCCTCGCCATATCAAAAGTGCTGCGGTAATAAACAACTTAATCAAAAAAGGGATAAAATCTGTACTGATAGATGATGATAAAACTATTGGATTACCTATTAAGACTGAGATTAACAGTCATTTATCAAGCCAATTATCTTCCAATGAGCTAACTGCTGAAAAAATAAAAATAGCTAAAGATATTTTCCATGAATCTAAAAGTATTCAACAAAAAATATTTAGTGACGCCAAAAATGGTAGTGATATAGATCTTGAGTCAATTTCGAAGGTCACTAATAAATCAGTTGATGTTATTTTTAATAACCCTGACTCTTTAACCTGCCTTGTTAACATGCGCAAAAAAGATGAATACCTACTTGAGCATTCTATTTCTGTTTCTATTTATTTATCTATATTTGCCAATTATTTAAATATTGATAAAAAATAGTTTATGAAATGTCTATTGGCGCATTTTTACATGATGTGGGTAAGATTATGATACCTGATTATATTTTGCACAAGCCGAGTAAGTTGACTGAAAATGAATTTTTTATTATGAAAACTCATGCTAAGCACTCTGCAGACATTATTGAACATACCTCAGGTATTAGTCATTTAAGTTATGAAGTGGCTGCTTTTCACCATGAAAAACTTGATGGTACAGGTTACCCTTTTCAGCTTAAGGCTAACAAAATTAGCAAGTTTTGTAGAATGATGCAGATATGCGATATTTTTGATGCGCTAACTGCTGACCGTTGTTATAAAGAGGGGTTTTTACGTTTTAAAGCATTCACCATTTTACGTGGTTTAGCAGAACATAATCATCATCTTGATTGTGAACTTGTAGAGCAATTTATTAAAGCAATAGGAGCTTATCCAGTAGGCGCTTTGGTGAAGCTAAACTCTAATAAAATTGCGGTAGTTGAACGTAAAAATCATATAGATTCAATGAGGCCAGGGGTAAAGCCCTTTTTTGATTGCGATAGAGGAGAGTATCAAAATAGTGAAGCGATAGACTTATCTTTAAGTGATGACTTCATTGTGAAAGAAGTTAAAGCAAGTGAGTTTAATCTTGATATGCCTGAAATATTAGATTTAATGAGTAAATTGTACAGTCATCAGGTTGGTATTAGCCCATTAAAGTAACGATGAATATATGAATAAAAAAATCCGTAAGTTACTTACGGATTCAAAAGTTTAAGAAATTGAAAGTTAGTTTAGTAGAAAGTATCTTCTTTATTATGTGCTTGAGGATCTTCGATAATTTCTTCAATGTTTACTTCAAAATTATTGTTGTTACATATGTCGGTGAAATAGACTGTCTGGGTTGAGCCATCGATCCAAGTTACTGTGCCGCTGCCTTTCTTGCTACCGCATTTCATACCAATATGAATATCATTAAATTCCATTACGCCTCCTTTTATTACCTAACCGGACGCAATTAGTTAGAACATCACCTTTTAGTATAGTTCATTTTTTATTCGATTTTAATTCAGTGAAAAAACAGGTAAAGCTTTAACATATAGATAGGTATTGATTGAATATGACGCCAACATCAGAACAACTATGGAATAAATGCAGTACCAAGCGTACAAGCTTTACTTGCTCCGGTAACAGCCGGCATGCTACTTAAAATATTTTTATCAAAACAAAATGCTAGCCAAGCAAAAGCTATAGCTTCTAGCTGGTCGCCATCAATACCTTTTTCACTTGTTGATAATAGCTCATAGCCTTTGTTTTCTGATGCCAGCTTTTGATTGATTGTATTTCTGAGAGTTTCGTTATGAGCACCACCACCACAAAGGTACACCTTGGTTGTGTTAGAATTATCAGTACTATGCTGTTTTATGGCATTAACAATTGTAATTGCTGTAAAAGCGGTGAGTGTTGCTTGCACATCTTGGTTTGCAACAGTTTGAATACAACTTAATTGTTGTTTTAGCCATGTTAAATGAAAATATTCGCGCCCTGTACTTTTTGGTGGAGGCATATCAAAGTATTCATCAGCTAATAATTGCGTTAATAATGCGGTATTTACTTTCCCCGTTGCAGCCCAGTGTCCCGATTTATCATAGCTGCAATTATTGGCGGGGTGATGTAATTGAAACCAATCGTCCATTAATGCATTTCCAACACCAGTATCGTAGCCAATAATGCTTGTTTTGTCTGTAGACGGAAGAAAAGTCAGATTGGCAATTCCACCAATATTTACCACAAACACATCACAGTTGTTTTTCGATGAAGTGTCAAAAGTTTTGCTGTCTTCATGTAAGCAGTCACTAAAAATAGTGCGATGAAAAGCAGGAACTAAAGGAGCGCCTTGTCCGCCAAGGGCCATATCTTTTCGTCTAAATTGACCAATAACACGAATTTTAGTTAAGGTAGCTAATGTTTGACAGCATCCAATTTGTAAAGTGAAAGGGTGATTTAAACGTGGTCTGTGGCGAATTGTTTGCCCATGGCTTCCTATGGCAATAATATCATCACTTGTTAGTTGCTCTTGGGCTAAAAACGTATTAATAGCTTTAGCAAACTGTGTTGCTAACTCAATGTCTAATTCAAATGCGCGATCTATTTCATTGGCATCTGGATTATACAAAGCGGTTATTTTTGCTGTCGTTGTCTCGCAATAGGCTTGATAGTAACTTGCGTAGTGTACAGGTTTGCTGTGTTCATCAAAACTGACTAAAGCTAAATCAATACCATCGGCACTTGTGCCAGACATTAAGCCAAGATAATAACATTGTTGATTTGCAAACCCTGTAGCACTTTTAATCATCACTTTGCTGTGTAGCTTTATTATTTATTGAAGTGGACAGCATAGCACTTTTAGAACCAAACAAAGCTTGTATTCGCTCTTTAGCAAGTGCCGTAAATTTCGCCTTGTACTTTTTAGCTATAGGCTTAGCGTCAGGGAGCTTAACTGTTCTGGGATTACGATGAACACCATTAAGTAGAAATTCGCAATGTAAATGAGGCCCTGCAGCTAACCCTGTTGCACCTACTTTACCAATAAGTTGCCCCTGTTTTACACGCTGTCCTTTTTTAACTGCACGCTTTGAAAAGTGCAAATACTTAGTGACTATACCGTTACCATGCTGAATAAACACATAATTACCATTGTATTTATTATAGGTTGAATGGGTTACTTTTCCGTTACCAGCAGCGACAACTGGAGTACCTGTTTTAGCTGCGTAATCAACACCTCTATGTGCCTTCCAACGCTTTTGAACAGGGTGAAAGCGCTTACGCTTGAAGTTTGAGCTGATATACTTGAAGTTTACTGGTGCTCGTAAAAATGCTTTTCGCATACTTTTACCATCAGGGGTGTAATATTCATCATCAGTAAAACGAACTGCTTGAAAAGAATCTCCTTGATTAACAAACTCAGCGGCAAGAATGCTTCCAGTGCCAATATATTCACCCTCAATATATTTTTTTTCATAGATCATATGAAAGCTATCACCAGTCCGTAAATCTAAAGCAAAATCTATATCCCAACCAAAAATATTTGCAAAACTAATTATCTGCCCATCAGTTAATCCTGCTGCAGTTCCTGCATTCCAAAAACTTGAGGTGATTGTGCCGTGGGCGAAGGCTTGACGAATTTCAACCGTTTTTGACTCTTTATGTGATTGAAACTTATCACCAACAAGATTGATATATAGCGTGTCAGTTTTTGATAATGGGTACTCTAATGCGGTAACTTTATTGTCGTCATTACTGGCGATGCGTAAGGTATCATTAACATTGATTTTCATTAGTAACTTTGTGTTTTTACCCTGAGCAGTACTGACTGCATACGTTTCTTGCGCACTAAAACCTAAACGTTTAAAGATTCGTGCAATTGAATCTCCACTACGTACTTTTACCGTTTGCCATGACATATCATTTTGTTGTTGTGAATTAACGGTACTGTCTATAGTGCTCGGTAGAACTTCTTTTAGAGCGGATTGTTGGGTGATTGATGGAATTGCAATTGTACTAACCGTTGATGAGTCTTCTGTATGCTGGGGCATAGCGACTTGATAGCGCTTACCTATGGCAAAACCTTGATTATTTGCATCTTGCGAAGTTAACTCTTGCTTGCTCGGTAGCATAATCAACAGCATTAAAAATACACTGATAGACAAGATGATTAAGCGATGTAATTTAGGAAGGCGTAAAAACATGCCGCGTAAAGTCAGAAATTTTTCCTGTAGGCTTTTTAATTGACGCTGTAATATTTGTTGTTTATTCACTGAGATATTTATTTATTAGGTAGTAACTGAAATACGATAATGCTCGTTAAGAGCCTTGCACTATATCAAAGTTTTTATCAAAGTTTTTATAAAATTACGGCTGCAGAGGCTTTTATTCTTTTATGTGACAGCTAAAGTGAGTAGAATTCGGCTATTGAAATGAATATATACCTAGCCAGTGGAGCTGAAAATGACGGATGTTAGTCAAGCGTTTGCGGAGTTGCAACGCGGTGCGGAAGAAATATTAGTAGAAGAAGAGCTTTTAGCTAAACTAAAAACAGGTAAACCATTAAAGATCAAAGCAGGTTTTGATCCAACAGCCCCAGACTTACACCTTGGTCACACGGTATTAATCAATAAGTTACGTCAGTTTCAGCTGCAAGGGCATGAAGTTATTTTTCTTATTGGTGACTTTACAGGCATGATTGGTGATCCAACGGGCAAAAATGTGACTCGTAAACCTCTTACCAAAGAAGATGTTTTAGCTAACGCTGAAACCTATAAAGAACAAGTGTTTAAGATTTTAGACCCAGCAAAAACAACTGTTGCATTTAATTCAACTTGGATGGAAAAACTAGGAGCAGCGGGTATGCTGCAACTTGCCTCTCGTCAAACAGTTGCTCGTATGATGGAGCGTGATGACTTTAAAAAACGTTATGCTAATGGTCAAGCTATCGCAATTCATGAGTTTATGTATCCGTTAGTGCAAGGTTGGGATTCTGTTGCGCTTGAAGCTGATGTAGAGCTAGGCGGAACAGATCAAAAGTTTAATTTGCTTATGGGCCGAGAATTACAAAAAAGTGAAGGTCAACGTCCACAAACTGTCTTAATGATGCCTCTACTGGAAGGTTTAGATGGTGTTCAGAAAATGTCTAAATCATTAGGGAACTATATTGGGATTACTGATACTCCTTCTGACATGTTTGGCAAAATTATGTCTATTTCTGATGTGTTAATGTGGCGTTATTATGAGCTACTTAGCTTTAAGCCATTGGCGGAGATTGAAGGCTACAAAACAGATATTGAAAATGGTAAAAACCCTAGAGATGTGAAAATTGATTTAGCGAAAGAGCTTATTGCTCGTTTTCATGATGAAGCAGCGGCACAGGCAGCCCATGATGAATTTATTAATCGTTTTCAAAAAGGCGCTATGCCTGATGAAATGCCAGAGCTTGAGCTAACTCCTGAAAATGGTGAAATTGCTATTGCTAATTTATTGAAAGAAGCTGGTTTAGTTGCGAGTACCTCAGAAGCATATCGCATGATTAAACAAGGTGCGGCTAAAATAGATGGTGAAAAAGTTACCGATAAAAGCTTAATGATAAACCGAGATAGTAAGGCCGTTTATCAAGTAGGTAAAAGAAAATTTGCTCGTGTTAGCATTCTTTAGTCAATTATAAGTTATCAAACCTGTAAGTTCATTGACTCAGATATCTTAAATGTTTTTAACACATTGAATTTACTTTAACATTTCCTAAACAGGTTACATTATTTATTGTAACCTTTCTTATATAACCATATAAAAAATATGGTTATATTTATGGATAATTGTTAATTATTCATTATTGTTTTTTGATCTAAATCATATCAGCTATATACCAACAGCGTACACTGTGACATATTGTCGCAGTGGTTGATTGATTTTCATCCACTATATTCTATTAAGAAGTGGATGCTTGATGTTTATTTTTCCCGTTAAGAACTTATTGAAAAAAGTGCTAACCCTGTTGGGTCCTGCTTGCATGTTATTCTTTGCAGTAAGCTTTTCTGCTCATGCCTTATTTGTCAGTCCGCCAAAAGATCCCATACCACTAATAAAAGAAATTTTTTCTACTCAAACTAACATTTCTGAAAAACAAAAGGCCAAGGAAGGCGCTCCTTTAATATGGACCGTTTATAAAGGAGAAGAAGTTCTAGGCTACGCTTTTGAAACAAATGACTTAGCTAAAATTCCTGCCTATTCAGGTGAACCAGTAAACATGCTAGTAGCTATTGATACTAAGGGTGTTTATTTAGGCGCAAAAGTATTAGAGCATCACGAACCTATTATTTTAGCGGGTATTCCTGAAAGTAAATTACATGCTTTTGCTGAACAATATAATGGCTTGAAAGCTGATGACAGGCTAAAAGTTGGTGGTAACAAAACCGAAGGTGTTATCCATATTGATGGCCTTTCTGGTGCAACCGTGACTGTTATGGTAATGAATGTTGCTATTGTTAAGTCGGCTAAAATGGTTGCTCGCTCTCTTGGTATTATCAGTACAACACAAGAAGCTATTCAGCCTATGGGAACTATCTACCCAGATGTATATGAGAAAGCTGATTGGACAACGTTGACAGGTAGTGGTGCCATTAGAAAACTATACCTTAATAGAAAAACTGTTGATGAAGCTTTTGTTGGCACCGAAGCAGAACATATTGATGAAGCAACGGCTGAACAAAAACAAGATATGTTTGCAGAAGTTTACTTCGCACAAGCAGACATTCCCTCTGTAGGACGTAACCTACTGGGGGACAGTGAGTATGAATACTTAATGTCTACATTAAAACCAGGTGAGCATGCGATTATTTTAATGGGTAAAGGTTACTCATTTAAAGGTTCTGGTTATGTGCGTGGCGCAATATTTGACCGAATTCAAATTTTACAAAATGAAAGTGCTTTTGCTTTTAGAGATTTAGATCACAGCCGTGTTCCTGATATTTATATTGATGGCGCACCATCATTTAAAGAGCGTTCAATCTTTATTGTTCGTGAGCACCAAGAATTTAACCCTGCATCAGATTGGCAATTAGAATTATTAGTACGTCGTCAAACGGGTCCATTAGACAGTATCTTCACTAGCTTTAAAGCTGACTATCACACGCTAGATCAATATGTAGATCGCCCACCGCTTATTTTACCTGAGCCTGAGCTTTCTTTAGCGCAGCAAGTATGGAAAGAAAAAGATGCAGAAGTCATCATTTTAATCGTATTACTTGTACTTGTTGTTATGAGCTTATTCTTTCAAGATATATTAGTTCGCCACCCTACCTTTATGCACAACTTCCGTCATTTATTCTTGATTATTACGGTTGTATTCATAGGTTGGTCATGGGGTGGACAGCTGTCAGTTGTAAATGTATTTACATTCTTGCAAGCCTTTATGTCTGACTTCTCTTGGGACTTATTCTTGCTTGACCCTGTTATCTTTATTTTATGGGGAGCTGCCGCGGTAACAATGATCTTATGGGGTCGCGCTGTTTATTGTGGTTGGTTATGTCCGTTTGGTGCATTACAAGAGTTAATGAATATATTTGCTCGCTACATCAAAATTCCTCAATTTGAACTACCGTGGGCTGTACATGAACGTTTATGGGCAATTAAATACCTTATTTTATTAGCTTTATTTGGTTTATCTATGGAATCTCTAGCATTGGCAGAGCAGTTCGCAGAAGTTGAACCATTTAAAACAACATTCTTATTGAAGTTTGATCGTGAATGGCCATTTGTGTTGTACGCATCAATACTGTTAATTATTAACATCTTTAACCGTAAGTTCTTCTGTCGCTATTTATGCCCATTAGGTGCAGCGTTATCAACTAGTAATAGTATTCGTTTATTTAGTTGGTTACGTCGTCGTCCTGAGTGTGGGCAGCCTTGTAAAACGTGTGCAAAAGAATGTGAAATCCAAGCAATTGACCCTGATGGCGTAATTAACATGCGTGAATGTCATTACTGTTTAGATTGTCAGGTAACTTATTTCAATGAAGAAAAATGCCCGCCACTTAAAAAGCTGGCGCGTAAAAAAGCTAAGTACAAAGAAACAGAAATAAATGTAAAAGAAGTCGCGTAATAACAGACCGATATAAACTAATTTTAAAAAGAGCATAGTGGAGAAAGCCATGAGTAATGAAGAACAAAAAAATAATGATGTCGCATTAGAAAATGCAGACCGCCGTAAATTTTTCGGTACAACAGCGCTTATTGGAGCAGGAGCTGTTGCTGCCCCTATGACTGCCGCTATGTTTGCTTCTACAGCGCAAGCACAAAGAAAAGAATTGGCTATGAGCCCAGTAGTTCACCCAGGTGAATTAGATGAGTACTACGGCTTTTGGTCAGGTGGTCATTCTGGTGAAGTTCGTATTATGGGTATCCCATCTATGCGTGAACTGATGCGTATTCCAGTATTTAATACTGACTCTGCTACAGGTTGGGGTTTAACTGAAGAGTCTAAGCGTGTTAAAGGTGATAGTGCTGATATCATGATGGGTGACTCGCATCATCCTCATATGAGTATGACTGACGGCAAATATAACGGTAAGTATGTTTTTATTAATGATAAAGCAAATTCACGTGTAGCACGTATTCGCTGTGATATCATGAAAACAGATAAAATGTTAACAGTGCCAAATGTACAAGCTATTCATGGTTTACGTGTTCAAAAAGCACCTTACACTAAATACTTAGTGTGTAACGGTGAATTTGAAATTCCAATGAATAACGATGGTAAAGATGGTATGGAAGATACCAGCACTTACCGTTCTTTATATAATGTTATTGATGCAGAAACCATGGAAATGGCTTTCCAAGTTATGGTTGATGGTAACTTAGATAACACTGATGCTGATTTTGATGGCAAATACTTTGCATCAACTTGTTATAACTCAGAAATGGGTATGAACTTAGGCGAGATGATCTCTGCTGAGCGTGACCACGTTGTTGTCTTTAGTTTAGCTGCTTGTGAAGCTGCATTAAAAGCAGGTAAGTTTAAAACTTATAATGGTAATGATGTACCAGTTTTAGATGGTCGTAAAGGTTCTGATTTAACTCGTTATATTCCAGTACCTAAATCACCTCATGGTTTAAACACTTCTCCAGAAGGTAAATACTTTGTAGCTAATGGTAAATTATCTCCAACAGTATCAGTAATTTCGATTGCTAAATTAGATGATTTATTTGCAAATAAAATTAAGCCTCGTGATACCGTAGTTGCTGAACCAGAATTAGGTTTAGGTCCTCTTCATACTGCTTTTGATGGTCGTGGTAATGCTTACACTACATTATTCTTAGATAGCCAAGTAGCTAAGTGGAATGTTGAAGACGCGATTAAATCTTACAATGGTGAAAAAGTTAACTACTTACGTGAAAAATTAGATGTACATTACCAACCTGGTCATAACCATACTACACAAGGTGAAACACGTGATGCTGATGGTAAATGGTTAGTTGTTTTATGTAAGTTCTCTAAAGATAGATTCCTACCAACGGGACCACTTAAGCCAGAAAACGATCAATTAATTGATATCTCTGGCGATCAAATGAAGCTTGTTCATGATGGACCAACGTTTGCTGAACCACATGACTGTATTATGGTACACCGTAGCAAGCTTAAACCTCAAAAAGTTTGGTCTCGTGACGATGAAATGTTTGCTGAAACCTTAGCAATCGCTAAGCGTGACGGTGTTGATACAATGAGTGATAATAAAGTTATTCGCGATGGCAAAAAAGTACGTGTTTACATGACTTCTGTTGCACCAACTTACGGTTTAGAATCATTTAAAGTGAAATTAGGTGATGAAGTTACGGTTATTGTAACTAACCTTGACCAAGTAGAAGATGTAACACATGGTTTCTGTATGACTAACCACGGTGTTCAAATGGAAATCGGTCCACAACAAACTGCTTCTATTACCTTTACAGCTAATAAGCCAGGCGTACAATGGTACTACTGTAACTGGTTCTGTCATGCTCTACACATGGAAATGCGTGGTCGTATGTTTGTTGAAGCATAATAATTGCTTAGATTAACAATTTATAACTAGCACAATGTGAAAGTTCAATATCATTTGGTATTGAGCTTTTTTTATAAGTTGTTTTTTTATTTAAATTTAGAAACTATCAATTAATTAAAATACTGATGTGATCATAATCAACTGAAATATTTAACTATTTTGTCACGTGGTTTAGCTATTTTTTTTATTTAAGATCAACAGTTAAATACTATAAAATGTTATGCTAATAGTATCTATAAACTTAGTGATGAATCTCTCTTGTTATTCGTGAATAAAAAACAACCCTTGCTATTAATTCTACTCGCTTATTTATGTAGTTTTAGCCAGCTTATTTATGCTAAAGAAGTTGCTATTACGGCTGAAGATAATCTGCAAGAGGTACTTGATACTAGTCAAAATGGCGATATTGTTACGCTAAAAGCTGGGCAATATTTTGGTAATTTTGTCATCACTAAACAAGTTACATTGCGTGGTGAAAAAGGAAGCATTATTGATGCTCAAGGAAACGGGCATGCACTTGTATTAAAAAATAATCATATAACTCTTGATAATCTTACAATTGTTAATTGGGGAAAAGACCTAACAGAGCAAAACTCAGGCATTTACTCTAATGAAAAGATAGCAAATAAAAAAGTTGTAGGTTTAGTTCTTTCAAATAATACGTTATCGGGTGATGGTTTTGGTATTTGGTTGAACCATGTCACAGAAGCTAAGATTTTTAATAATAATGTTGAAGGTAATACTAAATTACGATCTGCTGATCGGGGCAATGGTATTCAAGTTGCTAATGTAACTCATAGTCATGTTTATAATAATGAAACATATAAAACACGTGATGGTATTTATGTTATTTCCAGTCAAAATAACCTGATAGAAAATAATACCATGCATGATTTACGTTATGGTATTCATTATATGTATTCTTATGATAATACAGTAAAAGGTAATACAGCATATAGCACAAGAGCTGGTTATGCATTGATGAGTTCAAGACGACTTACTATTACCGATAATAAAACTACCAATAGTGAAGATTATGGTTTTTTACTAAATTTTATTACCAAGTCAACCTTCACTAATAATCATATTAAACAAGTTTGGACAAAACCAGAAAATAAGGTTTTAGGTCGTGATGGTAAAGGCTTGTTTGTTTATAATTCGGGATATAACACCTTAGAAAATAATATTGTAGATACTGCTGAAATTGGTATTCATCTAACTGCTGGCTCGGAAAAAATAAAAATTTATGGCAATAGTTTTATTAACAATCCAACTCAGGTCAAATACGTCTCAAATAAGAAACAAGAGTGGAGTAAAGACGGTCGAGGTAACTACTGGGGAAATTACCTTGGTTGGGATATGAATAATGATGGTATTGGTGATGCTATTTTTGAGCCAAATGATGGTATTGATAAACTAGTATGGCAGTACCCAGAAATGAAAATGATCATGGATAGCCCTGCGATTTTAATTTTACGTTGGGTACAGAAGCAGTTTCCGGTATTAAAACCACCTGGTGTTAAGGACAGTTACCCTTTGATGACACCACACTTTTCTGAAGAAAATATTAAAAGAAAAAAATTCGCGATAGCTCGTGACTCAGTAACAGAGTCTATGCAGGAAGAAAAATTATGAATACCCCGTTAGTCTCACTGGTTGAGGCAAGTAAAACTTATGGTCAATTAGAAGTTTTAAGTTCAATGAGCATGTCATTGAATGAAGGCGAAGTACTTGGCTTATTTGGTCATAATGGTGCAGGTAAAACAACCATGATGAAGCTGATCCTTGGCGTTATTTCTCCAACAAAAGGAAAGGTAGAAGTTATGGGAGTAGCGCCTGATTCGAAAGAAGCATGGCACTGTCGTAGTAAAGTTGGCTATTTACCAGAAAATGTAAGCTTTTATGATCAGCTAACAGGATTAGAAGTACTTACTTACTTTGCTAAGTTGAAAGGCTTTAGTAAAAAGCAGGCGGTAGATTTATTAGAGCAAGTAGGTATTACCTATGCAATGAAACGCCAAGTAAAAACCTACTCAAAAGGTATGCGTCAACGTCTTGGTTTAGCACAAGCTTTTATTGGCGAGCCTAAATTACTATTACTTGATGAACCAACGGTAGGTCTTGATCCTATTGCAACACGAGATTTCTATAAAACAGTGGACCAGCTTAAATCAAATGGCTCTAGTGTTATTTTATGTTCTCATGTTCTTCCTGGTGTAGAGCAACACATTGATCGAGCGATGATTTTATCTACAGGGCAATTATTAGCGATGGGCACGTTAAGTGAATTACGTCAACAAGCTGACTTACCTGTTGTTATTAAACCTTCCGGCTTGAATGGTGAAGTGGCGCAAGATACTAAATTAAATACCTTTTTATCTCAAAGCGATCAGCATAGTTTATTAGTACCTGAGCAAGAAAAGTTAGCAGTAATTAAACAACTTCTCGCTTTGGAAGGGCTTAATGACATACATGTAGAGTCTGCAAATTTAGAACAGGTATATCAACACTTCCTTGAAAAACATGAACTCCAGTTGCAGCAGAAAAATCAAGGAGCACCGAAATAATGAAACAAATTTTAACTGTTGCCAATAAAGAATTTCATGATGGTTTACGAAATCGTTGGTTAGTGTCAATTACGCTAATCTTTGCTTTATTATCCATTGGTTTAACCTATTTTGGTGCTGCAGCTTCCGGTGCTGTAGGTGTTACTTCCCTTTCAACCACGGTAGCAAGCTTAGCAAGTTTAGCTGTATTTTTAATTCCATTGATTGCTTTATTACTCAGCTACGATAGCTTTGTAGGTGAACAAGAAAGTGGTACTTTGTTATTACTGCTTACTTATCCTTTAAGTAAAAGCCAATTATTAATAGGTAAATTTATAGGTCAGGGAAGTATAATTGCACTGGCAACCTTAGTTGGTTTTGGTGCGTCTGCGATATTGTTATATATCCAGTCAGGTGATATTAATATAGTGAGCGCCTTTAGTTTATTTATTGTTAGTGCAATATTGTTAGGACTTAGTTTTACTGCTATTTCCTATTTAATTAGCCTTTCGGTAAGTGAAAAATCAAAAGCTGCAGGCTTTGCGCTAATTACTTGGTTTTTATTTGCACTTGCCTTTGATTTAGCATTACTTGCTTTACTTGTTGGTGTAGAAGATGGCGTTACTCAGCAAGGGTTAACACAGTTAATGATGCTAAACCCGACAGATATTTTTCGTTTAGTTAACCTTTCTGGGCTAGACAGTAGTGATGTTAATGGAGCTTTATCAGTTGCTATCAATGCCAGTTTGTCGCAAACCCAGTTAATCTCTGCTTTACTTGCGTGGGTTGTTTTACCACTGACACTCGCTATCTTTATTTTTAAGAAAAAGACACTTTAATTTCTATATGAGAACATTCACGATGAAACATTTTAAATCACTAACTTTCTTTGCTGTATTAACCGTTGCAATCACGTCGTTAATGTCATGCTCTGATAAAAATGAACAGCAACAAATGCTACATAAAGCAGTAGCGATTGAGTCGGCTGATGAATGTCATTTATGTGGCATGTTAATTACCCGTTTTGATGGTCCAAAAGGTGAAGTATTTCGTAAAGAATCAGGAGAGCAAGTTTTTAAATTTTGCTCTACGCGAGATATGTTTAGCTACTACTTAGATCCTGAAAACAAACGTAATGTTGCACAAATGCTAGTACATGATATGAGTAAAATGCCTTGGGGTAGTGAAGGGATTGATGATAAATATTTTATTGATGCTAAAGCTGCGTGGTATGTTGTAGGCTCAGAAAAAACAGGTGCTATGGGTGAAACTCTAGCTAGCTTTAGTCAGCAAGATGATGCCAAGGCATTTGCCGAAGAATTTGGCGGAAAAGTGATAAGTTTTACAGATATCAATTATGATACACTAATGTAGTGGATTCCTATTCTACTTTATTGTTAATAAAGAACTTGCTAGGCTAAGGTAAGTTCTTTTTAACATTACACTTCATGCTTAAAACCTTTTCAATACTATTGATATTTACTTTCCTTGGTGCTTGTTCAAGCAATCATAAAACTGGGGTTGTTTATCATGAGGGTTTTGACTTTTCTCAGGTTAAAAGTTACAGCTTTTATTCTCGAAATTCTGCTTTTACTGATAGTCAAAGCCTTATTGATACTCGTCGAAATGCAATTGAAATTGCGATAGAACGCACCATGGAAAATAATAACTTTAACTTTCTTGAACCTGAACATGCAGACGTAATTGTCACCTATTATTTATTTGATGGGAAAGTGCGGGAATACTCTACGTACAATGATGTGATACGGTTTTGTACTCGTTGTTTACGTGCAAGCACTTGGCAGACAGAGAATCAATATTCTACTCTTAAAAAAGGCAGCTTAATTATAGACTTGGTTGACCCAACCAGTAAACGCTCAGTGTGGCGAAGTGCTTATCCATTGGGTATTAAAGCAAAAGATAACAGCGCAAAATTGAATGAAAAAACTCAACAAGCTGTTAATTTAATGCTGGCACAATTTCCTAAAGACAAGAGCCTAGTTAATTAGTTTTAGTACATTTTTAATGTTGAAGAACAAAGTGATCAGATAGATTATGTTTACTTAAGACTATTAGTTCAGCAAAATGCTATTCAATATCTTTTCTACTGTTTATAATGCGAATCTTAAATAACTGTAATCAAACCGAGAAAACACCCATATGAAATTTCCTTCTGATGAAACTGGTCAAGTGTTAGCAGAAATGCAGCAAGCTGGTATTGATCTTAGTATCTCCCATGATGTGGTTTTTTATCACTTATTTGAAAAACAAGCGCAAGCGCAAGCAATGGCTGATTTTATTAGTCAAAACATGACTAAGGTAACTGTGAACTTGCATCCTGATGAAACACCCAATGTTTGGGATGTTGATTGTACAGTTAACATGCTACCTAGCTATGAGGCAATTGTTAAACAAGAAGCCGACTTTGAACAGTTGGCAGCTAAGTATTCTGGTTATAACGATGGCTGGGGAGTAGAAGCGTAGAGGTTACGCTTTAATGTGCGGTTTATAATTTAGTGCTTTTTATTTTTATCTGTTTTCTCTGTTATATGAAAAGCAGGTAAAGATACTTTCCAGTAAATGGCCGCTAACCTTAAGAATAGAGCGCCAAAAACAGCCACTATAGTTGCGTCATTTTCTGACCATCCTAGTAAGTGAAATACTACAAATAATCCACCCCCTAGTGTTGCTGCTAATGCATATATCTCTTGACGTAAAATCATTGGAATAACATTGCATAACACGTCTCTAATCATACCACCTGCAACACCTGTAATTGTACCCATAACTATGGCAACAGGTAATGGCGAACCTAAGACTAGGGCTTTTTGTGTACCTAAAACGGCAAATAATGCTAAACCTAATGCATCTGCAATAAGGAGAAAGCGTTTAGGGATACGCTTAGGCTGTCTAACAAGTAAAATAGTGAGTAATGCCGTAGTTATAATGACATATAGATAAACTGGTTGAACGACCCAAAAAACAGGTGTCTGTAGAATAACATCGCGAATCGTGCCACCGCCAATAGCGGTGACAGAAGCGAGTACCACAACACCAAAGGGATCAAGTTTATAGCGGCCAGCCATTAGCGCGCCAGATAAAGCAAATACTATGATGCCAAAAATGTCTAGCCAGTATAAAAAATCACTCATCGTTGTGTTGTAATCATTTTAGTGAGCATTTTTACCTACAACAACCGGTAAGTCAGCTTTAAGCCAGCCATTCATATCACCAGTTAAATGACGTAAATTTTTAAATCCATTTTCAGCTAAAATATTTTCAGCAAATGCTGCGCGGCGTCCTGAGCGACAATAAACAACAACCGTATTATCTTTATATTGTGATAATTTATTTAACTTATCTGCAACCGTGTTATGACTTGTATTAATTGCACCAGCGACATGTCCATCTTCGTATTCTTCTACAGAACGAACATCAAGTACTACAATGTTATTATTTGCTTTTTTAAGCGCTGTTAATAGTTCCTGCTGTGATATCTGAGGTGTTTCACTTGCACATGCTAATGTGGCAAACATACTCAATGCTATGATGATAAGTTTTTTAATTGCAAACATAATTGATTTTCCAAAAGTAAATTAAAGTTCAAACTAGTTTATTTTTAATACAAATCATATTTTATATACCTAGTGTATAACTCGATAAGTGGTTTGTATTAGTGTATATTAGCAAAAACTAATTCAAAGGTACAAGCAACAAATGTAATGAAAAATAAACTAAGAAAAATAATGCTTTTAATCTTCTTACTGCCGTGAATAATATCTGTTATTTGGGGTTGCCTTGCTAAGTCGTTAAAACTGGTTTTTCTAAGCTTGTACTTACCTTGATTTTTATCATCATACATAGCAACACCGCCTAATCTCACTTCTAAACTTAAAGCTAATAGAAGCAAGGCGATATTATTATTTAGTTGAAAAAACATTTGTCTACTTAGACGCCAAAATAGTACGAAGTTTTTTCCTATACTAGTAAATAATAATAATAATGCGAAAATCCTCACTGGTAACCATTGTAAAATATTAATTAAGCGTTTGCTGTAAAGGCCAAAATGGATGAAATTAGTTAGCTTTGTATTCCAACAATAATGCATTTCAAGTAATAATCGATAAATAATGGCTGCTAATGGTCCAGCTAAAAGGAATATTACTGCAACAGTGTATCCTTGTTGTAGAGTACGTAATAATTGCATTTCAATGCAGCATTTACTTAGCCCTATGCTTGATAGTTGCTCTGTTTCTCTTAACACCCAAGGTTTCAGTGTTTGTTTAGCAAAGTAAGTTTGTTTAGCTGCTAATGATTGGGCAATAGCTTTATTGATACTAGCTAAATCAAATGATCCTATGGCAACGTATAGCAGCAAGGCTTGCCATAAAACATTTACTTCAATAAAAGCTTCAAATAGGTACAAAATAATGGCAATAGGTACTAAGCTTACTAGAATAGAAATGCAGCCAGCAACGGTTTGTTGTTGTGAACTATTTGTTGACTTATTGACTTTGTCACTTAACCTAAGGCAATAGAATTGAAAAAATCGTAATGGCTCATGAGGAATAAAATGGCTAAACAACGCCTTACAAATTATTACTATAATCAGTAATAACAAGCTGTAACTAAAAGCGGAAAGAGAGTTGAATTCAGCCATTAATGGATCCGTTGAGTCGTTAGCTAATTAAGTGTTTTACCTTCAAGAGCAGTTAGCATATTCATGACTAATTGAGATGAATTAACTGATGCAGTTTCTAAGTATTCATCAAATGAAGTAGGTGATTCAACACCAGCAATATCAGATAAAGAGCGGATAATAACAAAAGGAACTTCAAACTGATTACAGGTGTGCGCAATAGCAGCACCTTCCATTTCAACAGCAGCCATAGTTGGAAAATTAGCTCGGGCTTTGGCAATATCATCTTCTTTCGTCATAAAAGTATCGCCTGTGGTTATTAAACCAAGCATTGTATTAATGTTAGCCAGTTTTTCTATACCTTCTTGTGCTGCATTTACTAAGGTTGGATGAGGAATAAATGCTGCTGGATTTGCGGGTAATTGACCAATTTCATAACCGAAAGCAGTTACATCAACATCGTGATAACGCACTTCAGAGCTTACGACAATGTCACCTACCTTTAATGAAGGATCAAAACCACCAGCTGATCCTGTATTAACAACAAAGTCTGGCTTAAATTTATCGATAAGTATTGCTGTTGCTAGCGCTGAGGCTACTTTACCAATACCAGATTGAACAATAACCACATCGCTGCCATCAATTTGCCCTTGGTAAAAGTTATAACCTGCATGACTAATTGTTTCACAGTTAGATAGTTTTGCTTTTAAAATGGCCACTTCTGGTTCCATGGCGCCAATAATACCTGCTTTCATTTGTTGTCTTCTTTATTTTGTACTGAAATATGAAAGAATTATAACCTGAGTTTAACCAAAAATCTTTAGAAGACTCAGAGCTGTTTAACTTTGGAAGTTGATTCAGCTTTCTATTAGATACTTAATAGGCGAGTATTCTGCAAAATGACTGTGAAACATCAATAAGCTCAAGCTTTATATAAATAAAAAACCAGCAAGCTAGCTGGTTTTTTATTTTCAATTTTAATGTATAAAGTTAATGAGGCAATGCTGTTAAGGATTGTCCTGACAATTGAGGCGTTAATTGGGCCTGGGCTGCGGCTGGGCTTACAACACCAGTATTTTTTGTACGAGGTTTTACCATAGCAGCGGGAATTACTGCGCCTTTCACTTTTGGTGATGGAGTGTGGTTACCCAATAAACGAGTATTAATACACGAACGAATTTCTTCTAATGTGTAATTAGCTTTTACCTTAATGCGAAGGTGAGGAATAGACGCTGCTTCAAGTGCGCCACTAACAAACCAATCTTTTTTGATTTTGTAGCCTTTACCTTTTGTGTCAACTAAATCGATAGCCCCTAGTAGTTTCATGCTATGACGATCACATATAACAAAATCTAGGTATTTTCCTTCGGCATTATTGACGGCACTTTGGCTTGCTCTGTCAGAAACACCATTTCGAATAGTGACTATGTCTGCTAGTTTTACTCGGTTAATTACTCGGTATTTTCCACCCATTGCTTGTTCAACTAGATTCTGAAAGTTTTTTTCTGCGGAAGTGAAAATGACTTGTTTACTATCAAAAGGGAAAGGAAAACTGTTGTCGTTTAAACGGCTTGCCAAAACAGCAACAATTACAATTAAACTGATTAAAGCAAATAATATAAGTTCCATAAACATCTCCGGCTATTCAAATTCTTGACACTTTATGCTTCATGGCGCATAAAGAATGTAACTTAATAGTGTTTAAGCAGAATTTATGCCAAACATCACATTGATGATGTTTAGTGACGAATAACTTTTTGTGGAAGGGAAAACAGCAGCTTGCGTGGATTACTAGCTGCTGTCTAGTTTACTATTGTTTTATTCGCTTGGGTATTGAGCTTTTAATGCAGCATATAACTGCTGTTGAAAATCGCTGGCGCTTGCATCTAACTCATTAACTAATTCAGCTAATACTTCATTGTCTTCTTTGCCATGCCAAATTTTTATATAACTGCCTTCTTTATAGCCATGATCTTGACGGAAAAAATTCAGTGTGTTTTTTCCAACATATTGACGGAATAACTCGTTTAAATCCATATTCATAAGTGACATACAATCGGCTAACGCTTTCGCATCAAAAGACTTATGTGTTACAGCAGCTGAAGCTAAGTTTTCTAATGCTATTTTAAAGTCATTTTCAGCAGTGCCTTGATGTAACTCTTTTGCTAACTTTGTTGAAATACTGCTTACAGAGTCATTTGTCATTAAGCGTAAACTTAAGCCAAAATGAAAGATATCAACTAACTCTAGCTGTACTTGAGCAATATCAATTTCTTGATGTTTCCACCATTTCCAACCATGATGATCTAGCATTTCAGCACACTCAACCCAAATAGCGCGATACCATTCGTAGGCATTTTCACGCCATGTTTCACTTACACGACTATTCATCGCATCTTGCATGGTTAGCATTTGATTGATTTGTTGCTGGGCAACAGACAAAGCTGTAGATAATTGTTCGCTCATTTTATTCTCTGATAGTTTAATCTCGACATCGTCATTTTGCCTAAGCAAAGCTTCAGTGACAAGAAAAATATAAAATAGCCAGGCCATTAATATTTTTCTTAATCAGTGAGCTTAATGAAATCCATTATGTATCAGGAGCCTCTTAACTTTGGCTAAATAGCTTCTTTCTAACCATGGCACGATAATCTTTAGGCGTTAATGTGAGCTTCTGTTTAAACAAGCGCGTTAGGTGTCCTTGATCTTGATAACCTACGTGATAAGAAATCTCTTGGATAGACAAGTTACTTGAAGCCAATAAGTCTTTTGCAGCTTCAATTCGTAAATTCTGCCAATATTCAGTTGCACGTAAACCTGTTGCTAACTTAAACCGTCGAGAAAAAGAGCGCTGACTTAAGCCAAATTGTTGTGCTAATTCAGCTAAACTAAGCTCACTGTTTAAATTAGTACGTAGCCAAAATTGAATTTGAGCAATTAATTCGTCAGGGTGTCTATCTACAGCACCTTCTAGGTACCGTTGTTCTTCATAGGGTTTTCGTATTTCATGAGAAAAATTACCCTCGACATTTTGTGCGGCTGCACGGCCATATGTTTGTCCAATAATATGAACAATAATATCTGCTAAGGCGTTCAAGCTAGCAGCACAATAAATTCTTTCTGATTGAGTGATGAAAAAGTCTGGTTTTAGCGCTACTTTGGGGTAATCACGCTTAAACTGCTCAACATAATGCCAGTGGGTTGTGGCACTATGATTGTCAAGTAGACCTGATTCGGCCACAAAGCAGACGCCTGTTCCCACAGCCAACAAAGTTGCTCCTTGTTGCCAACAGTAATTAATCCAAGCAATTAATTTTTTATGTTTTTTTAGAATAGGCCGAGGGTTTCTCCATAAACTTGGTATTAAGATAATGTCTGGAATGTCGATATCTTCAATTGAATATTCACTCAACGAAATATCTGGAGTAAGCGTTAATCCTGCACGCGATCTCACAACGTCAGTTTCTTGGCTTATTAGTTGAGTTTTCAATACCATTGCCGATTTATCATAGCGACGAGCAAACGCTTCACCAGCCAACATCATCTCAAGGGGTAAAGTTAATCCTGTTGCTAATACATGCTCATATATTACTAAACTTAACTGCAATTCATTTTTTTTGGAAAAAGGCATAAAAAGTATTACTAATTATTTATATTGGCCATTATGTCATATTTTGTGGCCATTATGGCTTATTATTTTGTATTGCATAGTTTTACACTAGCACTATTAGATTTATTCCTCATTTTGTTAAACTAGGGTTTTCCATGACTTCATCATTACCTGTAATTATCGGTATGGGCGGCATTAATGCTGCTGGCCGTACATCTTTTCATCAAGGGTTTCGCCGTATTGTTATTGATAAAATAACGGCTGAAGCACGCCAAGAAACATTTGTTGGCTTAGCTAGTTTAATGAAGTTAATCTCTTTTAAAGAAGGGAAAATAATCGACCAGAAAGGTGAAGAATTGTTAGCTGCTGATATTGAAGCAAAATTTGGTCAGCAAATTCTCGATGGCACACTGATTAGAAAAATTGAAAAAAATCATTTTGATCCAGATGCAACACATTGGCATCAAAAAATGCACGTTCAGCCGGGAGATGATGCAATTTGCTTTACTTTACGTGCTAAAGAGTTACCTAGTCCATTACCTCAGTCGTGGCAGGTGAACGATTTAGGTGATGGTAATGTGAGTGTTGAAATTCCAAACGAATTAACCGTCTTTCATGATGCCTACCGTGATAACCCAATTAAGGCTGCAGGGCAAATGCCAACGGGTTTTGAACCTGGCGCTCTTTATAATAGTCGGCACCAACCACGCGGATTACAAGCGACTATTTTTGCTGCTACCGATGCAATACGCTCAACAGGAATTGAATGGGATGCAATTTTAAATGAAATCAACCCTGATCAAGTAGGTACTTACTCTGCATCTGTTGTTGGTCAAGTTCACCAAGAAGGTTTCGGTGGTTTACTAAAAAGTCGCCTCTTAGGCTCAAGAGTTAGCACAAAGCAATTGGCATTAGGATTAAATACTATGCCAACCGATTTTATAAATGCTTATGTTATTGGCAATGTTGGTACTACATCAACCTCTTCTGGAGCTTGTGCTACCTTTTTATATAATTTGCGCTCTGCGGTACAAGATATTCAAGCAGGTCGAATTCGTGTTGCTGTTGTAGGCAGTTCTGATGCGCCAGTAACGCCTGAAGTTATTGAAGGCTTCGGCAATATGAGTGCACTAGCTAATGAAGATGGGTTGAAAAAACTAGATAATAGCGATACCGCTGATCATCGTCGTACTAGTAGACCATTTGGTGAAAATTGTGGTTTTACTATCGGTGAAGGTGCTCAGTGTATAGTGTTAATGGATGATGCATTAGCGATTAAAATGGGCGCAAAAGTGATGGGCTCTGTTGCTGATGTTTTTGTTAATGCTGATGGTTATAAAAAATCTATTACAGCGCCTGGACCAGGTAATTATATTACTATGGCAAAATCAGTTGCCTTAGCTCAAAAAATATTAGGCAAAGAGTCACTACAACAGCGAAGCTTTATTTTAGCTCATGGTTCAAGTACACCACAAAATCGTGTAACAGAGTCGTTAATATACGATCGTATAGCAACAAGCTTTGATATTAATAATTGGCCAGTTGCAGCACCAAAGGCATTTGTTGGACATACAATTGGCCCTGCTAGTGGCGATCAAATGGCGATGGCATTAGGTGTTTTTAATGACAATATAATGCCTGGTGTAACAACAATCGATAAAGTAGCTGATGATGTGCATAACGATCGTTTAAATATTGCTACAGATCATTGGAACTGTGGTGATATGGATGTTGCTTTCATTAATTCTAAAGGCTTTGGTGGTAACAATGCCACTGCGTCTGTATTTTCTCCTAAAGTGACGTTGGCTATGTTGTCTAAACGTTATGGCGAGCAAGAAATGAATGAGTATCAGCAAAAGCTAGCGCTTATAGAAGAAGCACAAGAGCGTTATCGCCTAAGCGCAAATCAAGGTGATTTTGATGTGGTTTATAAGTTTGGTAAAGGGTTACTAGATGAGACAGCTATTGAAATTAATGATAATAGCTTAAGTTTTGCTGAATTTAAGTATGCTATTGATTTACCATCAGAAAACCCATTTGAAGATATGGTTTAAAACCGTATTTTAATAAATAGATTCTACTTAGATAAAATACAAAAAAGCAGCTTCAATTGAAGCTGCTTTTTTATTAGATATCGTATTAGCTACTGCGCTATTTTCACTCTAATTCTGTTTTTTGCAACTCTTGTTTCATGTAAAGCAGAAATTGCAGATTCAGCTGCTTTATCATCTGGCATTTCAACAAAAGCAAAGCCTTTTGATTTACCTGTTTCTTTATCTAAAACTAAATCACATTCTGTAACAGAACCATGATTTGAGAACAAGGTACGGATTTCTTGTTCTGTTGTTGAGCGTGATAGGTTGCGAACTAGAAGTTTCATAATGAGCCATGTTGTAATTAATTATTGCGAACTGAATTGTCTCATATATTGGCAATAGACCAAATTATTTTATCCCTTTTAGTTAATTAATCATCGTTGGAGGGATTAATTTGCCATAGTGACTAAAAACTGTTTACTTTCTAGTCTTATACTTATATAGTTTCGCCGTTATATACTCCTCTCGTTTATTTAACTGATTATCTTCTATGGTAATCCATGTTTTGCCTTTCCCTTTCACAGTCAGTCATCACGAAAATTATTAAGCTAAAATTATTGTCTGAGTTATCGAATTGTTTTTTCGTATTGAGTTGATATTTATAAAAAATATCTAAAAGTTTTCATACAATAATACGGCTTTATTATTCATGCGTTCTAACGCAAATTAAAAGAGTTCTATTATGTCTTATACCCATCAAGGTAGGATTTATTCAATTAAATCCCCAATAAGCTCCATTTCAGTTAACAAGCATAACATTGCTGTTACTGACCAAAATGGTTCTAAATTAATTAAATTTACCAACGTTACCGATTCAAAACGTTTTTTAGCGTGGGTTTATAAAATTTAGTTAAATAGTCAAACCACTTCAGCATACAAACTTGTAAGTTGAAGTGGTTTGCTAATAAAGTAGCTATTATATTTTTGTTGTTTAAGGTTATCTTCTTAAAACAGTATGAGTTAATTGATTTAATCAATACTTTTTTCAAGTGACTGGGCGATGCTTTGTTGCCTTGTATCCATTAAGTTTTGAATATTATTTGCGTCTTCATATAGTTTAATTACTTTGCTCGGCGTGGCTATTAAAGTATTTGAAGAAGCCCCTTTATCTTTTATTATATAAGCCGGTGAGTTATTTGAAGGTACTTCAACTTTAGGCAATACGGTAATATTCTTTGAATCAAAGCTTACCTTTTCACTTTCGCTAGAAGTTTGTGGTTTATCTGAATAACTCCAATTGCCGTTACTATCTCTCCATCGATAAACTTCCACAGTGCTGTTTTTATTTTCATCATTTTTAAAAAGTTCATTGAGCTCAAAACTTAGTGTATCTATTTTTTCACTTATTACTTGTGTATCAGGAATAAAGCTTTTCATCGATAACCAAGTTTTACCATTGGGCTGTTTAAATATAAAAAGCCCTGCTAATGCAACAATTGCAGTAATGGAAAGTAGGTAAGTGAACAACTTCATAAAATGTACCTTGATCCTTTAAATAAAATTCATCGCTGTAATCATAGTTAAACCCGAGAATACTCAAGTTGTTTAATTTTCTGAAAACTAAATGGCAGAACAATTGTTGAAGATATTATTGATAAAATGATGATTTGTAATAGCGATACGTCTCTAACGAAAGAAAGCAAGATTAATATTGTAGGGTAAGCAAAGAGTAAGTGAAGAGAGAATGTTTTAATTTTAGCTATGACTGAGTAACCAATTAAAGAGAAGCTAGCTAACAATACAATTATCCATGTATCTAAAGCAAAAGAGCTGAGAAGTTTAGGGTTGAGAGCCTGTATATCTGAACTTAATTCAAAATATGATGTTATATAGATAAAAATTGATGCGACTATATGAAAAATAAACTGAATAGCAAATAGGTTGAGAATAAAGGTGTTGAGTTCTATTTTACTTTCCATAAAGGAAAGTTCTACTGGCGTATCTGTAGGCTTATACATAATGAGTCCTTTTATTATGTTTAGAGTATTTAGTTGATGTTAGCTATAAAGTTAATAATCACTTTTTACTAATTTGGGTAAATATCTCATAATTTTAATAGATTGAAAACAAAAACATTATTGTAATCATTTAAAAATAAGCTGTACATAAAAACAGTGTTTGAGTATGATTAACTATACTCATTTAAAATAACTCAAGTGCAGATAAACGTTGAAGTTATACATTGCAGAAAAACCCAGTTTAGGTCGTGCAATTGCAGCCGCATTATCGCATACCTCAACAAAGCCACATAAAAACTTAAAAACTCATATTGTACTTGCTAATGGTGATGTAGTTAGTTGGTGTGTTGGGCATATCCTTGAGCAAGCTAACCCTGAAGATTATGATGCTACATTTAAAAAATGGAGTATGGAAACATTGCCAATTATTCCTTCAAAATGGCAATTAAAACCAATTACGCGTACTAAAGCCCAGCTAACAGTGTTGAGAAAGTTAGTTAAACAAGCGGATGAAATAATTCATGCTGGCGATCCCGATAGAGAAGGACAACTACTAGTTGATGAAGTGATTGATTATTTAAACGTATCAAAAACTAAAAAAAACAGCGTTAAACGTTTACTCATTAGTGATTTAAACTTACCAGCAGTTAAACGCTCATTATCTGCTTTGAAAAATAATACAGACTTTATATCCTTG
This sequence comes from uncultured Colwellia sp., assembly GCA_964022585.1. Classification (GTDB taxonomy): domain Bacteria; phylum Pseudomonadota; class Gammaproteobacteria; order Enterobacterales; family Alteromonadaceae; genus Colwellia. The sequence goes on along the minus strand of CAXIBS010000002.1, from coordinate 63,996 downwards.
TCTATTTCTGCGCTAGCACGTTCAAGAGCTGATTGGCTTTATGGTATCAACTTAACTCGAGCTTATACATTACAAGGACAAAAGCATGGTTTTAATAGTGTGCTATCAGTTGGCCGAGTACAAACGCCTCTATTAGGTCTTGTGGTTAGACGTGAGCAAGAGATTAAAGAATTTATCAGTAAGCCCTTTTATCAAGTACTTGCACACCTGAGTGTTAATAAAAATTTAGCAACAGATGAAAAAACCTTTAGTGCTAAATGGCAACCAAGCGATGCTTGTCAGCAATATTGTGATGAGGAAGGTCGAGTATTAGTGAAAGCCCTAGCAATGAATGTTGTTAGTAGAATTACGAATCAAGATGCTGTTGTAGAGAATATCAAAACTGAAGATAAACAACAGACGCAGCCGCTGCCTTTTAATTTATCAAGTTTGCAGATTGCAGCAGCTAAACAATTTTCTATGAATGCCAAGCTTGTTTTGGATGTATGTCAGGCATTATACGAAAAGCATAAATTAATTACATATCCACGTTCAGATTGTCGTTACTTACCTAAGGAACAATTAAAGCAAGCCCCCGCAATTATCGACTTATTATCACAAACAGATTTACCATGTGCTCAACATGCTAAAAGAGCGGATAAAGGTATTAAAAGTAAAGCATGGAATGACAGTAAAATTACCGCACATCATGCTATTATTCCAACTGAAAAACTAGCTAGCAGCAGCCAGCTAAACCCTTTTGAAAAAAATATTTATTCACTGATCGTTCGACAATATCTAGTACAATTTTACCCAGCGTACCGTTATCAACAAACATCATTAACAGTAAAAATAGCAGGCGGACTTTTTAAAACTAAAGCAAAAATGGAACAAGAATTAGGATGGAAATCTCTGTTTCCTATTAAAAATGATCCAAATGAACTTTTAGATAGTTCATTACCTAAATTAACCCGTGGTCAAATATTATATTGTCAGCAGGGCGAGTTAATTGAAAAGCATACGTCGCCGCCAGACTCCTTTACAGATGCTACATTACTAAGTGCTATGACAGGTATTGCAAGGTTTGTGAAAGATCCGAGTATTAAAAAAGTATTAAGAGATACCGATGGCTTGGGTACGGATGCAACACGAGCCGGCATAATCGATTTACTTTTTAAGCGTAATTTTTTACAACGAAATGGTAAAAAAATAATTCCGACTGAAATTGGCGTGGCTTTAGTAAATGCATTACCTTTAAAAGCAACATTGCCAGATATGACAGCACAATGGGAATCTTTGCTAACAGCTATTAGTGAAAAACAATCAACATATCTTCATTTTATGCAGCCTTTAACTGATAATGTGACAGAAATGGTAGCTGGTTCAAGTCAACAATCTTTTGCAGGGTTGCCAAAAGTTGCATTTAAACCGAAGAGAGCAAAGAAAAAATTTAATAAAAAAGCATCTCGTGCAAGTAAAGCGACTAGCAGTTGATACTTATTTGATTTAAAGATAAATTGCAAAATAGATTAGCTATTCAATATGATAAAGTCTTTGGCATGTTATCAATTATCAAGAAGGTAATGAACAGCTGAATAAAATAGTATAAAAGAAGCACAAAGAAAGTAGTTCAAGAGGATATTATGACATCGGTATTTCAATCAGTTACACAGCAAAGTAAACTATATTCAATCGACGAGTTTGGTGTCAAAAACTACAAAACACGCTTTGTGGCATTTTTATGTGTATTCTTAATGACAGCTTTAATCTTTTTCTTTGGTGCGATCACTTATCATGCTGAATATGGTGTTGATGGGGCAACCATTGAAAATTTTGGTGATGCGCTATGGTTAATGATCATGTCTAGTACAACTATAGGTTTTGGTTCTCAATATCCTGTTACTATACTAGGACGCACAATGGTAACATTGATGTTTATTTGCGGTGTGGGAATTATTGGTGGTTTAGGTGCGCTAATAGCATCAAAATTACTGGGTTTCTCAGATACCAATGTTAAAAATAGAGAGCTTCGTCATCAAAATGAGCTTATTTATAAAAAGCTTCTTGAATTAGAAGAATCGATAAACAAAAATAAGGTCCCATAAATTAAATAATTTATGGGTTACATAAAGCTCCTTGTTATCTATCTCTGTATATATTTATGCTAGTTCTTTTTTCTTCTTTTCAAGAGCTTTACGCTTTTCGATAGCCATTGGTGTTATGTCTTCATGTAGCTTTTTTTCAAATCCAAAAGCAAAGTAGACTTCTGCCATTAGAAATAATGGGCCAATAACTAAACCCATAATGTCATCAAAAAAAGCTGGTTTGGCTTTTTCATAAATATGACCTATAAATTGAATTATCCAGCCTAGGACAAAGACCAAAATAGCTAGCCAAAGTGCATGTTCTAAAGGTGAAATTAAACTGGCTAGATATATATTTACAACAAGATACAGTAGCATTCCAAACCCTAACTTAATATGTAATTTAAAATAGTAAAGTAGGGCAATAGTGTATAACGCTATGGCGGGTGTAAAAGCCAGTAGGTTGTCAGCTAAGTTTATAGTGAAGTGATTCAAACTTAATAGTACGGTAATTGCTAAGATAATTAGAGGTATACCAATGAAATGGGTCTTAATATTATTTTTATTTAAGTGTACGCTTTTGTAGCTTGATAACTGATCTTCAACTGTTTTCATGATGATTCCTACCCTATCTTTACAGATATAATGGCAATTTATGCAATTGAAGTAAAGAGAGCAGACCAGATGAAGAGTTTGATTATTAAGTATAGAAACGTGACGAAGAGCCTAGGAGGTTGTACATGGCCTTGAATCACCTTATGGCTAAATTTCAAGACCAATGTCAATGTGCTACGTAAGCGAGCTAGTTACTAAGCTGTTATCTGAACGGCAAAATTACTTGTGAACTATAGTAACTAGGGCTTATTAATGAGAGTCTATTTTTTGGCTTGTTCTGATTTTTTTGCTATTTTACTTTGACGACGCTCATTCATAGTATTTTGAACATCGCCACCGATATGACTTTCGCCGCGTTTAGCCGCTAATGCAATTTGACGTTGACGTTCAATAAATCGATGACGTTGTTCTTCGCTCACTTTATCATGGCAACGATGACAGCTGACACCTTTAACATAGTGCTCACTTTCTTTTTCAGCTTCAGTTAAAGGAAAACGACAAGCAAAGCATTGATCATATTGCCCTTGTTCTAAGTCATGATTAACCGCGACACGACCATCAAAAACAAAGCACTCTCCTTGCCACATAGTTTCTTCACTAGGAACTTCTTCAAGGTATTTTAAAATGCCACCTTCTAAATGATACACCTCTTCGAACCCTTGCTCTTTCAAGTAAGCTGTTGACTTTTCGCAACGAATGCCACCAGTACAAAACATAGCTACTTTTTTATGTTTAGTTTTATCTAAGTTTTCTTCTACGTATTGTGGAAATTCTCTAAATGTTTCTGTATCTGGGTTTAGTGCGCCTTCAAACGTGCCAATATCAACTTCATAATCATTACGAGTATCTACTAATAATACTTCTGGATCAGAGATTAATGCATTCCAATCTTTAGGTTTGACGTAAGTACCAACCACTTGATTTGGGTCAATTCCTTCAACACCCATGGTTACAATTTCTTTCTTTAGTTTTACTTTAGTGCGATGAAATGGGTTCTCTTCACTATAAGATTCCTTATGAGAAATATTATCTAAACCAGGTTGTTTATCTAGGAAAGAAAGTACTTTATTAATACCGTCTTGTGAGCCTGCTATAGTGCCGTTAATACCCTCAGCGGCTAGCAGGAGAGTACCTTTGATACCAACACTTGTCATTTGGGCTAGTAGTGTATCGCGTAATTCAACGTGATTATTTAAACGTACGAATTTATATAAGGCACAAATAGTAATTGCGCCAGCTGTTGAAACTGTAGACATGTTTGACTCCATTGAGCTAACTGAAACGTAAATTCAGTGCTGTAGATTAATAATCAAACTTGATTAATCTTTATTAGAATAGTACAAGTTTTTGGGCGCGCATATTAACAGAAAGCCTAATAATTTCCCAGTTTTCCTAATGATAATACTCTGAACTGCTAAGCAATATAGAACTTGAGTGAATATATATAATTCTAGTTAATATCTAGAAAAGCTATTGTTACCATCTACTTAATACAATAAAGCACTTGCTTATTTCAATTAATACGCCATGTAGACTTAACCGGTGAGAGAGGGTAATCTTTGGCAAGTAAATTTATACTCTATAAATTTGTTTTTACTCTAAATAAAAGGATTTACCATGTTGAAAAATGTGTTACTAATTAGTCTTAGCTTGTTGCTTTGTCAATTTTCATCTTTTGCGAAAGTAACAAAAAACCAATTACCTCGAATCTATTATGTCAATATTCCTGTTCAGACGCCTGAAGGTGTTGGACAGGTATCTGCACAATATCGTTTACCGAGACTTGAAAGTACTTTACCTATTCCTGCTGTGGTTATTTTACATAGCTCTGGTGGGGTTGATAGTACAGGAAAGTTTTATGCTAAAGCGTTAAATAATGCAGGTATTGCTACCTTAGAGCTTGATCTTTGGGGATCAAGAGGTTTGTTAGGTGGAACTAATAATAGACCTGAATCTCCTCTTGAAACTTTACCGGATGCTATTGCAGCTTTACACTTTCTTGCTCAACGAGAAGAAATAGATGCTGAACGAATTGGCGTTATTGGCTTTTCTTGGGGTGGGGTTTTATCTATGTTAACAGCAACTGAACAGTATATGTCAATGACAGGTGCCCCTTATCGGTTCGCTGGGCATGTAGCTCATTACCCTTTGTGTTGGATTTATAATAGAGTGCCTGGTTTTGAATTCAATAATTTAACAGGTGCACCGATAATGATTCAAACAGGTGCGTTGGATGATTATGATCAGGAAGAAACTTGTCCGCTAATGGTAAGTAGTTTAATTGAAGCTGACAGAGAGTTAGTTGAACTTAAAGTCTATAGGAATGCTTATCACGCTTGGGACCGCTTAGAACCAGAATTATTAGTTACTGACCCTACTTCACACTTAGGTACAGGAGGTGAAGTTCTTTTATCACCTAATCGAAAAATAGCGAAAAGATCTCGACGAAAAGTAGTGTATTTCTTTAAAGAATTATTTGAAGAAAATTAATCGATTTTAGTCATGATTCTTATTAAAATAAAAATGCCGCTTTGTAATAAAGCGGCATTTTTTATAATTAACTATTTGATACTTTTCTTTAAGTTAAGTAATACTTTTTCTAGGAGGAAGCACGGAGCCTATGACTATAGGTGAGTACTTCCAACAACGAAAGAGTGAAATTTAACAACAAGAAAATTTCAAATTAAGCTTCTACTTGTAAAATTACAGTATCTGCTTTCTTCGTGTATTCTTCCATCTTATCAAAGTTCAAGTAACGATAAGTATCGGCTGCCGTTGCATCAATTTGAGAGGCGTACTCCATATACTCAGCAGGACTTGGAAGCTTACCTAAGATAGCACCAACACCAGCAAGTTCAGCAGACGTTAAGTAAACGTTTGCACCCGTTCCTAAGCGGTTAGGGAAGTTACGAGTTGAAGTAGACAATACGGTAGTATTATCACCTACACGTGCTTGGTTACCCATACACAGTGAACAACCCGGAGTTTCAACACGAGCTCCAGCTTTACCATAAATATTGAAGTAACCTTCGTCTTTAAGTTGTGCGCTATCCATTTTAGTTGGCGGTGTAACCCACATACGTGTTGGTAATGAACCTCCGAACTTCTCAATTAGTTTACCAGCAGCACGGAAGTGACCAATGTTAGTCATACATGAACCAATAAATACTTCATCAACATCAACACCAGAAACATCAGATAATAGTTTCGCATCATCTGGGTCGTTAGGACAACAAACGATAGGCTCTTTGATTTCATTTAAATCAATTTCAATAATGTGAGCATATTCAGCATCGCTATCAGCTTCCATTAGTGAAGGATTCGCTAACCATTTTTCCATCGCTTTAATACGACGAGTAATAGTGCGAACGTCACCATAACCTTCACTGATCATCCACTTAAGCATAACAATGTTAGACGTTAAGTATTCAGCTACGGCATCTTCTTCAAGTTTGATTGAACAACCTGCAGCTGAACGTTCAGCTGATGCGTCAGATAATTCAAATGCTTGCTCAACGGTTAAACCTTTAAGACCTTCAATCTCTAATACACGACCAGAGAATTCGTTTACTTTACCTGCTTTTTCAACAGTTAATAAACCATTTTTAATTGCTGTATAAGGAATAGCATGCACTAGGTCACGTAATGTAATGCCAGGCTGCATTTCACCTTTAAAACGAACTAAAACTGATTCAGGCATATCTAAAGGCATTGTGCCTGTCGCTGCAGCAAAAGCAATTAAGCCAGAACCTGCAGGGAATGAAATACCTAATGGGAAGCGTGTATGAGAATCACCACCAGTACCAACAGTATCAGGTAATAACATACGGTTTAACCAAGAGTGAATTACACCATCACCCACACGAAGTGAAACACCGCCACGATTCATCATGAAATCAGGCAATGTGTGGTGAGTAATAACATCAACAGGCTTAGGGTAAGCTGAAGTATGACAGAAAGACTGCATAGTTAAATCAGCAGAGAAACCTAAACACGCTAAATCTTTAAGCTCATCACGTGTCATAGGTCCAGTAGTATCTTGTGAACCAACCGTGGTCATTTTAGGTTCACAGTATTGACCGGCGCGAACACCTTCAACACCACAAGCTTTACCTACCATCTTTTGAGCAAGGGTAAAGCCTTTACCTGTATCAGCAACAGCAACTTGTTTAGCGAATAAATCAGCTTCAGGTAAACCTAATGCTTCACGAGCACGACCCGTTAAGCCACGACCGATGATTAGTGGAATACGACCACCAGCACGAACTTCATCTAATAATACCGGGCTAAGTTCAAATTCTGAAATAACCTCACCAGCAGCATTTTTAACAACACCTTCGTATGGGTAAATGTCGATAATATCGCCCATGTGCATTTTTTGAACGTCAAGTTCAATAGGTAATGCACCTGAATCTTCCAAAGTGTTGTAGAAAATAGGCGCAATTTTACCACCTAAGCACACACCACCATTGCGTTTGTTAGGAATACAAGGGATATCATCGCCCATAAACCACAAAACAGAGTTAGCAGCTGACTTACGAGAAGAACCCGTTCCAACTACATCACCAACATAAGCTAGTGGGATACCGTCTTTTTGTAATTCTTCAATTTGAGAAATAGGACCAATAACGCCGTCTTCTTCAGGGTTAATACCGTCACGAGCAATTTTAAGCATCGCTTTAGCGTGTAATGGTACATCAGGGCGAGACCAAGCATCAGGTGCTGGTGATAAATCATCAGTGTTAGTTTCACCGGTTACTTTAAATACTTTAACTGTAATTTTTTCAGCGACTTTTTCTTTCGAGGTAAACCACTCACCATCAGCCCAAGATTGCATAACTTGTTTCGCTGCAACATTACCTGCTTCAGCTTTTTCTTGCACATCATGGAAAGCATCGAACATTAATAAGGTATTTGATAAACCATGTGCAGCTGCTGAAGATAATGCATCATTATCTAAAAGGTCAATCATTGGCTGAATATTATAACCGCCTAACATGGTGCCTAATAATTCAGTGGCTTTCTCAGCACTTAATATTGATGAATTCGCTTCACCTTTAGCAACTGCAGCTAAAAAGGCTGCTTTAACATAAGCTGCATCATCTACACCTGCAGGTACGCGATTTGTTAATAAATCAATTAAAAAATCTCCTTCACCCTCTGGTGGATTTTTAACTAATTCAACTAATGCTGCTGTTTGTTCAGCGTCTAAAGCTTTAGGTACTAGACCTTCTACTGCACGTTCTGCTACGTGGTTACGATATTCTTGAAGCACGACATTCACCTTTTTATTGGAGACACTAGTCACTTTCAGGATGACTCGGTTAAATTTAGAGCCAATTGAGGACAAAGCTATTAAGTATCTAGGATTGTAAATTCCTCTTAATAATACAATATTGTCGACACTTATTGTTACCTGCTAATAGTTGCGCTGTTTATTTTTAATATGTCTTTTGTTTATAGTGCTTATTTATCAGGTGGTTGTGTTGCTATCTCGTTTTATTTGTACGACTATAATACTAGTCTATTTTTATGAGATTTAAATATTGTCGGAAATCTTATGCTGATTCATCTTTGCTAAGTGAAATTTTTACAATTGAGATCTGTTTGATTTAGCTTGCAGTATTTATAACGTAAACATTCTCGGAATATTTTAATTTTAGCGATAGAAATATTGTGTGCTGATCAAATAGATAGTGCTTAGCTAATTGTATGAACAAATAAAGATGATTTTGGCATGGAGATAGCCTAATAAAAGCGGTTACTAATGGGGCTAATAACCGGTATAACTGCCATAACTATAATTTCTAATAGCTATGAGTACTATGAATAGTGCTTATTTAAGCAAATGATTAGGAGTTAGCAAAAAATCAGGTAGAATAGGTGCAAAATTTTTATCCCTGCTAATTTAATATCGTAAAACATCTTGAATTAGCATCTTATTTTTATAGTGAGAGAGAGTATCAAATGAGCCTGTACCTAGAATATATAGCAGAAATTGCAAGTCGTAAAGAGGAGCTAGGATTAGCGCCTAAGCCAATTGATAGTGCTGAGTTATTAGCGGAAATTATTGCGCAGATTAAAGATCAAGGGAATGCAAATCGTGAAGATTCGTTGAACTTCTTCATTTATAACACTTTGCCTGGTACTACTAGTGCTGCTGGCGAAAAAGCTAAATTCTTAAAAGAAATTATTTTAGGTGAAGCTGTTGTTGCAGAAATTTCAGTTGAATTTGCGTTTGAATTACTTTCTCACATGAAAGGTGGTCCTTCAATTGAAGTATTACTTGATTTAGCATTAGGTGATAACGCTGCGTTAGCTACTCAAGCTGCAGACGTATTAAAAACACAAGTATTTTTATATGACGCTGATACAGCTCGTCTTGAAGCTGCATTTAAAGCGGGCAACGCAATTGCTAAAGAACTTTTAGAAAGCTATGCACAAGCAGAGTTTTTCACTAAGCTGCCTGAAATTGAAGAAAAAATTGAAGTAGTTACTTGTATTGCTGGTGAAGGTGATATCTCTACTGATTTATTATCTCCAGGTCATCAATCTCATTCTCGTGCTGACCGTGAATTACATGGCCAATGTATGAGCACGCCAGAAGCTCAAGCAGAAATAAAAGAATTACAAGCTAAGCATCCTAACGCGAAAGTAATGCTAATTGCTGAAAAAGGCACTATGGGTGTTGGTTCATCTCGTATGTCTGGTGTTAACAACGTTGCACTATTAACAGGTAAAAAAGCAAGCCCATACGTACCTTTTATTAACTTTGCACCAATTGTTGCTGGTACTAATGGTATAGCGCCAATCTTCCTTACAACGGTAGATGTAACAGGTGGTATTGGTCTTGATCTTAAAAACTGGGTTAAGAAAGTAGACGCAAGTGGTAATGCAGTTGTTGATGCAAATGGCGATGCAGTGCTTGAAGAAGCGTATTCAGTTGCTACAGGTACTGTATTAACTATCGATACTAAAGCACAGAAATTATTTAACGGTGACCAAGAGCTTGCTGATATCTCTTCTGCATTCACACCGCAAAAGCAAGAGTTTATGAAAGCGGGTGGTTCTTATGCTGTAACTTTCGGTAAGAAACTACAAACATTTGCAGCTGAAGCTTTAGGTATTGACGCACCAGTTGTTTACGCAGCATCTAAAGAAATCTCGCATGAAGGCCAAGGCTTAACAGCGGTAGAGAAAATCTTTAACCGTAATGCTGTTGGTGTTGCTTCAGAAGCGCCATTACATGCAGGCTCTAACGTTCGTGTAAAAGTGAACATTGTTGGTTCTCAAGATACTACAGGTCCTATGACGTGTCAGGAATTAGAAGCAATGGCTGCTTCTACTATCTCTCCAAGTGTTGATGGTGCATTCCAATCAGGTTGTCACACTGCCTCTGTTTGGGATAGCAAAGCACAAGCAAACACTCCTAAGTTAATGGCGTTTATGAACGCGTTTGGTTTAATCACTGCACGTGATCCAAAAGGCGTTTACCATTCAATGACTGATGTTATTCATAAAGTATTGAATGATATTACTATTGATGACCGCGCTATCATCATCGGTGGTGACTCTCATACTCGTATGTCTAAGGGTGTAGCTTTTGGTGCTGACTCAGGTACTGTAGCAATTGCACTAGCTACGGGTGAATCTGCAATGCCAATTCCTGAATCAGTAAAAGTTACCTTTAAAGGTCACATGGCTGATCATATGGATTTCCGTGATATTGTTCATGCTACTCAAGCACAAATGCTTAAGCAGTTTGGTGGTGAAAACGTATTCCAAGGTCGCGTAATTGAAGTACACATTGGTACATTATTAGCTGACCAAGCATTTACGTTTACCGATTGGACTGCTGAAATGAAAGCGAAAGCATCTGTTTGTATCTCAAACGATGAAACGTTAATTCAGTCTATTGAGCTTGCGAAGAGCCGTATCCAAATCATGATCGACAAGGGTATGGAAAATCCAGCTAAAACGCTTAGTGGCTTAATTGCTCTAGCTGACAAACGTATCGAAGAAGTTAAATCAGGTACTAACCCTGCTTTAGCACCAGACGACACTGCTAGCTACTACGCAGAAGTATTGGTTGATTTAGATGCTATCGCTGAGCCAATGATTGCTGATCCAGATGTAAACAACGAAGATGTATCTAAGCGTTATACGCATGATGTTATTCGTCCAGTTTCTCACTATGACGGCAAGAAAGTAGACTTAGGTTTTATTGGCTCATGTATGGTACATAAAGGCGATATGCAAATTATTGCGCAAATGTTACGTAACATGGAAGCTAAAGGTCAGAAGATTGAATTTAATGCACCGTTAGTTGTTGCTCCACCAACGTATAATATTGTTGATGAACTTAAAGCTGAAGGCGACTGGGAATTACTTGAGAAGTACGCTGGTTTTGAATTTGATGATGCATCACCTAAAAATGCTGCACGTACTAAGTATGAAAACATCTTATACCTAGAACGCCCAGGTTGTAACTTATGTATGGGTAACCAAGAAAAAGCTGAACCAGGTGATACGGTTATTGCTACTTCAACTCGTCTTTTCCAAGGCCGTGTTGTTGCTGATACAGCAGAGAAGAAAGGTGAATCTTTATTAGGTTCAACGCCACTAGTAGTTCTTTCTACTATGCTTGGTCGTTTCCCTACTATGGATGAGTACAAGTCTGCAGTTGAAGGTATCGATTTAACTCGTTTTGAACCACCAACTGAAGCACTAACTACACCAGCAGTAAGAATTGCAGATCCTAGCTAGGCTCGCTATTTTTATTAGTTAAGTAGAACAAAACAAAAGGGCTCCTTTACTTATAATAAGTAAAGGAGCCCTTTTTTATTTCTCGAATACAATGACAATAAACTCATTGTGTTGCTTAGTGTTTGTTAGCTAGGATTAACGTGACTAGTGATATATTACGGTCATTAATAGTTGATGTTAAATTGAAGTTTAGATTAGAGTTTTCATCAATTCAGCGGAACGTAACCAATTATTTTTCTCCGCTTAAAGGTCTTATACATTATTTACCGAATGCCACTTTAATAACATTCCCAAGACGAACCTCATATTTTTTTTCTAATTTCCACTTCGGATTTTGTTGCCAGTCGATTCCATAATTTAAGCTAAAACCGACGCCACAATGACTTATGGCACTTTGCTTTACGCTAAGACCAAAAGCTTGAGTTCCTTTAGAGGAGAAATTTATATTGCTACCACCAATTGCAAAATTGATTTCTACAACAGTGATTGGAAACTTAAACTCAGTACTCACACTAGGTAATATATGAAATTTTTCTTGAAGAGCTATTTCATCAACCACTTCTGAAAATTTTAAATATAAATAATCTCCGTTATTATAACTAGCCTCTAACTCTTTACCTTGAGGAGGAGAGCGAAGATCTAACGGTTTACCAATATTTTCCCAAGAATTTTCTTCAATGATTACTCTTTCTTCTGGCAATAAAGACAACATACAAATACTGAGCCTATGGTATCCTTCAGAATCCCTCTTAAATGAAACTACATTATGACCATCAATTTGAACTGCTATTGGGGTTTCATAAAATAAGTTACCACCAACTATAGAAAGTAAGTCACGCCTCAACCAATCAAGATTACCTCGTACACTTTTTGAATGAACTTTATTCCTTTTGAACTCATGTAACTGTTCATTCGAATAAGCACCTCCATCAGCTTTTTTATGGTGTTGTGCACATAATGCAATCATCCCATCTGGATTATTATGAGGAATAATGTGAACTGGTGGATCAAAATGGTGATATTCCAAATATGGATTACCACAATCTCGAACAGGACAGCCAAATCCTACTTCTGTCCTTAGAATTTCCTTAACCTTTTTAGGAATAGACATCCTTTTAGCCATGATACTCCTTAAATGCTTAACACCAGCTTGATTGCTCAATAATTATAGAATTGATAGGACACCGACAAATTAGCATCTTTAAATGACTATATCAAAGCAGAAATCAGTTTATCAATTCATTAGAAAATATATGAAAAAAAACCTTAGGCTAATGTCTTCAATGCACTAAAGTGACGTTATATTTTATTATCTAAACAACTTATTAAAAGAGGCTTATTTCTACACCCTAATATTTTACTTATTTGAAGAGTAGTTGATATGAGCTATTTTCTTGCTGAGATAATCGCACTATTGATGTCTAGCGGCATTAACATTTAATTTTGGCAATCAGTGAGGGAAATATATAGTTAGGCATAGCACGTTTATCATCAAAGCCTTCAATACCTTGAAGCATCTCAATTTTGTAATGGTAACCACCACACAAACTATAAGATTTACGCAGTAAAAAAGTAGCTAATTGCTCAAAGCCGACTTTATTATTGGGAATAACTTCTAGAGTAAATTGCCTATCAGACAACTTGGTTTTCTTAAATTGAACATTATGGTCAAAATCCCACATAGTAGTGCTATCACTGCCTATTGATTTCTGTAAGCTAGTGCAACTGGATGTTGTGGAAAAGAGTATGGTACACAAAAGTAATTGAGAGATTTTTTTCATTAAAACACCTGCAAAACTTTAGTTTAAAATAATAGCGAATAAAGAGAGTGAAAGAGGGTATATCATTAATACATACCCTCTAACTATCATTCTCTTTCTAAACTATAGCAGCTACAAAGTCACTTTATTTTTAATAAGTACACAGCGCTGATCTTCCTGCTGCTTTATTAGTAAACTACGTTTAGTTCCTGCAGAAATGTCGCTTAATTCACTTACTGCTTTTGCTAACCTAGCAACACTTACATCACTACAAGTCGCAGGGATTAAGCTGTTATAACTACGCATGAATACAGGGCCATTGGCTTGATCCATTTCAGTTAAACTTAACATAAACTGCGCAGCATTTTGCTCATTAAAGTTATTTTGTTCACTAGGATAAAGTGCAGCCATGGCTGTGCGTAATTTAGAGAAACCAATAGTAGAATTCTTTTGCTGAATTTTTGCTAACCAGTCAGCTTTTATTTTAGCATCAGGCGCAATAACTTGTGCAAAAATCGCTGATTTTTCACCTGTATCAGAGCTATCTGTTTTAAGCTCCTGAGCGATCAGTTTAGCGGCTTTAGGGTGATTATAACGGCTAAGTTGTGCGATTATATCCCAACGAATATCCTGACTTATGGTTAGCCCTTCTAAGGAATGCTGCCCCTTAAGCAACTTATATAGATTATCTAAGGCACTTTCGCTGTGGGCAAAGTTTATGTAACTGTTAAACCAACTACGTTGTCTGTTTTTACTATCGGTATTGTATAGTGTACTTTGCCATGTTATTTCTTCTAATTGTTGAGCAATATCTTTTACATAAGCATGTTGACTACCTAATCCTTTGTTTAGGTAAACTTTAGCTGAAGAAATCTGCCCTAAAATTTGACCTAGCGTTGTATAGTCTTGTTCTAGTGGTGCATTGGCTAATGCAACCTGCAAGTATTCATTTAATGGTAATTTACCATCGCGAACACTATCCCATAAACTTTGCCACAACATGGAGCGCAATAGTGGATCTTGAATTTGTGCTAAATAGTTTTTAGTCGTTTTAAAAGAACGATCATCTAAGTTTACTTTCACAAAAGCCCAATCTTGATAGTTTGGATAAACTAAGTCAGGACAAGCTTCGCCAACTAATTCATTAACTTGAGTATTCTTTCCTTGATAAATAACACTGATCTTTTTCGTTAAATTAAAACCCGGTTTTTTTGCTTTAAACAACGCGACTTGAACTATTTGCTCTCGTAATGTTGGTTGGCTTGCATCAGCCGTTTGCAGTAGGTTAAAAGAACTTATCTTACCCGCTTCACATTGATAACTGGCTTCGATTGTATTTACACCGGCTTGATAAAGCCATTTTTGTTGCCATTGACTTAAATCTTTACCACTGGCTTTGGCTAAGCTATCAATAAAGTCATCTAATACTGCATTTTTATAGGCATTTCCGCTAAGGTAATTATGGATACCTTGCTGGAATGTTTTTTCACCAAGTAAATAGCGAAGCTGGTTAAGTACAGAAGCACCTTTTGAATAAGTAATAGCATCAATATTATCAAAAGCATTTGCAGTTGACGGTACCGGTACTTCTATTGGGTGAGTTGTTACACGCTGATCTGCACGATAAGCACTTTGCTTACCGCGAGAATAAAAAGTACGCCAAGCATTGGTAAACTCAGTTGCTTCGCTTGTGGCTAAAGTGGCCATAAAGGCAGCAAAGCTTTCATTTAGCCATAAGCCGTTCCACCAATTCATGGTGGCTAAATTACCAAACCATTGATGCGCCATTTCATGCATAATTACATTAGCTAAACTCTCTCTTCGACTCTGACTCATTTCGCCATTGGTTAAAAAGCTTCCTTCGGCAAACGTTATAGCAGCAGCATTTTCCATAGCGCCATATAAAAAATCAGGTACTAATACTTGATCGTATTTTTTAAATGGATAGTCAATGCCAAAATAGTCATCAAAAAACTCAAAACCTTGTTGAGTATAAGTGAACCAATGCTTAGGTGTTATTTGGTTGGCAACCGATTGGCGAGTGAATAAACGTAATGGGTATTTTCCACTATTATCTTTCCACATTCTGTATGGACCAGCATGCAAAGAAAAATTGTAAGGGCTTAAAATTTCACTTTGCGGAAAATGCCAAAGATTAAAGTCGCCTTGTTTGGTTATATTATCTTCTCGCATTGCAGAAAATACTGTCCAATCTTTTGGAGCAGAAACGGTCATTTCAAAGCTTGCTTTTAGATCTGGTTGATCGAATAAGGCGAACATTTGTTGCGCTGCTGCAGGTTCAAAGTGAGAATATAGGTAAACTCGATCATCTACAGGATCTTTAAAACGATGCAGTCCTTCGCCGTTTGTACTGTGCTTACGGGTAAAATCAATAGTTACAGAGTTCTTACCTTGTGTTAATTGTGCTGCTGGTAACGTAATAAACCAATTATTATAGCTTTCACTTAACGCTTGTTTAGAGAGCTTTTTTCCATTGATAACAATACCATCTAGCTGGGCTTCATTTAAGTCGACAGTAAGCGGCTGACTTGCATCATTCAAGGTAAAGTTTATCGTTGAACTTGCTGTGAAGGTTTCATCGCCGGTTAAAGAGAAGTTAAGTTTATAATTTACTTGAGACACTCGCTTAGAACGTTTAAAAGCTTGTTCTTGAGATAAATACTTATTTTCCTCACGGGGTAAAACACTCGCTGTTTTTGTTATTTTTTTAATAGATTGTTTAGCAGCATTATTATCACTTTGGGTTAATTGACACCCATTAAGTAACAATATCGACAGAACGATTAAAACAGGCTTATTCGCGAGACTTTTAAATAGCATTTTCAAACTTTTCTCAGTAAGTTAATAGACAAGGTTCGCAGTATAAAATAGAAACTCTTTTGGAAAAAGAGGATTAACTAATTTGAAAGTAAGATTGAAATAAAAGTGTAAAGGTGGGAAAACACCTTAGACCATTTTTAATAACCTTCACTCTTAACTAATTATAAAGCTATCATTTTAACTGGTTGTTTTTTAGTTATAGTAGACGTCTTTTATTTAGAGTGAAGTTTGAGGACTACAATGAAAATATCTACTTATGCAAACACCTTAACATTTGCGAGCTTAATGTTGTTTTCTGCGAACAGCCTAGCAAATGCGTCCTTAGTGTCAATTACTAGCCAAGATGCTTTTTTTAATAAGTTAAAATCTCTTTGTGGTAAGTCTTTCGAAGGAAAAGTTGTTGTAGATAATGCACCGCCAAGTAGCTTTAATACCAGTAAATTAGTTATGCATATAAGAAAATGCACAGATAACCAATTACAGATACCTTTTCATGTTGGAGAGAATGCTTCAAGAACTTGGTTGATTACTAAAACAGGTAGTGGTTTGAGTTTAAAGCATGATCATCGCCACAATGATGGCAGTAGTGATGTGTCTACCATGTATGGAGGGCACACTATTGAAACTGGCTGGCCGCAAGTGCAAGCATTCCCTGCGGATCAATATTCAAAAGCATTATTTGTTAATCAGGGGATTCCCCAATCAATTGAAAATACATGGCACATGTATATTTACCCTGAAAAATTTACCTATAGGTTAACTCGGCCGGGAAGGGAGTTTAGGGTCGATTTTGATTTAACAAAAACGGTTGAGCAGCCAGTTACCCCATGGGGATATAATGATTAATCATTAAACATAGGGAATAAAAAAGCCAGATACTATTAAGAATAGTTATCTGGCTTAGTATGCTTATGTTTTAGCTTGGAAGCTAAATCAATAGACTATTTTTTCTTTTTTACTGCTTTAGCATTTGGTAAATCAGTAATTGAACCTTCAAAGATTTCAGCTGCTAAACCAATAGACTCATTTAAAGTAGGGTGAGCATGAATAGTTAAACCAACATCTTCAGCATCTGCGCCCATTTCAACGGCTAGACAAATTTCACCTAACATTTCACCAGCATTGATACCAACAATAGCACCACCTAAAACGCGGCCAGTTTCTTTTTCAAAAATTAGCTTAGTTTTACCTTCAGTACGTGCAGAAGCGATAGCACGACCTGAAGCAGCCCATGGGAAGTTAGCAACTTCAATGCTTAAGCCTTCTTCTTTAGCTTCACGTTCTGTAACGCCAACCCAAGCCATTTCTGGATCAGTATAAGCAATTGAAGGAATACAACGTGGTTCGAAAGTATGTTTCTTACCTGAGATAACTTCTGCAGCACAATGTGCTTCATGAACAGCTTTATGCGCAAGCATTGGTTGGCCAACAACATCACCGATAGCGAAAATGTGAGGAACGTTTGTACGAAGTTCGTTAGTTACATTAATGAAACCACGCTCATCTACATTAACACCCGCTTTATCAGCAGAAACTAAGTGACCGTTAGGCTTACGACCAACAGCAACTAAAATTTTGTCGTAGCGTACTTGTTCTTTCGGCGCTTTCTTACCTTCAAAAGTAACCCATAAACCGTCATCTTTTGCTTCAACAGCAGTCACTTTCGTTGAAAGCATGATGTTGAATTTTTTCTTGTTGTAAGCGTTATAAACACGAACAATATCTTTGTCAGCTGCTGGTACTAATTGGTCAGCAAATTCAACAACAGATACGTTTGAACCTAATGCAGAATATACCGTACCCATTTCTAAACCGATAATACCACCACCAAGAACAAGCATTTCTTCTGGTACATCTTTAAGCTCTAATGCGCCAGTAGAATCGATTACTCGAGGGTCATCTTTAGGAATAAATGGAAGATCTACCACTGAAGAACCTGCTGCGATAATAGCATTATCAAAAGTGATTGTTGTTTTACCGTCTGGGCCTTCTACTTCAATTGTTTTATCTGATGTGAAGTTACCGTAGCCAAATACAGTTTTAACTTTACGCTGTTTAGCCATTCCGCCTAAACCGCCTGTTAATTGACCAATTACGCTTTCTTTCCAGTCACGAATTTTATCTAAATCAATTTGAGGTGCACCAAAAGTAACACCATGAGATGCCATCGCTGCTGCATCATCAATAACTTTAGCCACGTGTAATAATGCTTTTGAAGGAATACAACCTACATTTAAACAAACGCCACCAAGCGTTTCACGGCTTTCTACTAATACAACATCTAAACCTAAATCTGCTGCGCGAAATGCTGCAGAATAGCCGCCAGGGCCTGCACCTAATACTACTACTTGAGTTTTGATTTCGTTACTCATACTGTCCTCAATAAACTGGTTAAAGTTTCTTATTTTGTGTAAATATCTTATTGGCGAAATTCTACGCTTATCTAGTGAATTTCGCCAATATTAATTGGTAAGAACCGACTAAAGTCGGTAATTAATTATAATATTAACTTACGTATGTCTGACATTACGCTTGCTAAATGTACGGTAAAGCGTGCTGCAAGTGCACCATCGATAACACGATGGTCGTAAGACATTGATAATGGAAGCATTAATTTAGGAATAAATTCGCTGCCATTCCATTTTGGTTTCATTTCAGATTTTGAAACACCTAAAATAGCAACTTCAGGTGCATTTACAATCGGGGTAAATGCTGTGCCACCAATACCGCCTAAGCTAGAAATAGTAAAACAACCGCCTTGCATGTCTTGTGCTTTTAGTTTGCCATCACGTGCTTTGATGCTAATTTCTAATAGTTCACGTGATAATTGATGTATACCTTTTTGATCAACGTCACGTACTACTGGTACTACTAAGCCGTTTGGTGTATCAACAGCAACACCAATGTGAATGTATTTTTTCAGAATTAAGCTTTCACCGTCTTCGCTCAAACTTGAGTTAAAGACTGGGAATGTACGTAGTGCATCCGCAGCAGCTTTTAGAATAAATACTAATGGCGTAATTTTAAAACCAAGCTTTTGTTTTTCACAAACAACGTTTTGTTCTTTACGAAATGCTTCAACATTGGTGATGTCAGCTTCATCAAATTGAGTAACATGAGGAATAGTTACCCAGTTACGGTGTAAAAATGGACCTGATATTTTTTGAATACGTGTTAGTGGTTTTGTCTCAATTTCACCAAACTTAGAGAAATCAATTGGCTTAGTACTAACTATTTGTAAACCACCTTCACCTGCGGCAACTGAGCTACCAGCATTAGCTTTAGGGCGAGAAAGTTCATATTTCACATAAGATTGTACATCTTCTTTTAAAATACGACCTTTATTACCTGTGCCTTTAACTAAGGTTAAATCAACACCAAATTCACGTGCAATGCGACGAATTGATGGTGAAGTATAAATGGCGCCTTTACTCACATTTCCAGCTTGTGGATGATGTGGTACAGGAGATGATTTTTTAGCTTCTGGTGCCGTCTTTTGTGGCGCAGCAGCAACAGGAGCAGGTGCTGATGGTTGAGCTACCTCAATAGGTGCTGCAGCACCTGATGAAGTTTCTAAACGTATTACGAGTGAACCTTGTTTTACTTTATCACCAGTATTTATTAATACTTCAACGACAGTACCAGCAGCAGGCGTAGGTACGTCCATTGTTGCTTTATCGGTTTCTAAAGTAATTAAGCCGTCTTCTTCAGCAATAACATCACCAGCAGCAACAAGTACTTCGATAACATCTACTTCGCCATCTTCACCAATATCAGGCACTTCAACATCAATGATTGCACTAGCGGCTGGGGCTGCTGCTTGTGGTGCAGCAGCAGGAGCTTCAACTGCTGCTTGAGGTGCTGTTGGTGCAGCTGCCTCTTCTACAACTGGTGCACTATCAACACTTGCACTTCCACTCATTTCAGCGATTGCATCACCTTCTTTAAGCTTATCACCAACAGCAACTAATAGTGCTGAGATAGTACCAGCAGCAGGTGCAGGAATATCCATTGAAGCTTTATCTGTTTCAACCGTAATAATGGCATCTTCAGCTTCAACTGAATCACCAATTGCAACACAAACTTCAATAATTTCTACTTCATCGCCACCAACATCTGGGACTAGAATTTTTTGTATATCTGACATAGTAGTCTCCAGACTCTATTAAGCGTAAAGTGGGTTAAGTTTATTAGTATCTATATTGAAGCGTTTGATTGCTTCAGCTACTACTGAACGTTCAACATCACCACGATTGGCTAGTTCGAACAATGCAGCAACAACAATATAGTTTTGATCTACTTCAAAATGCTGACGTAAGTTAGCGCGGCTATCACTACGGCCAAAGCCATCAGTACCAAGTACACGATATTCAGTATCAATAAACGCACGAACTTGATCTGCATAGTTTTTGATATAATCGGTAGCTGCAATTGCAGGACCTTTATCTTGAGTAATAACTTGTCCAACATAAGCAATTTTTTGCTTGCTTTCAGGGTTAAGCATATTCCAACGTGTTACATCTTGGCCTTCACGTGCTAACTCATTGAAAGACGTTACAGAGTAAACATCACTTGAAACACCGTAATCTTTTGCAAGTATTTGCGCAGCTTCACGTACTTGCAATAAGATAGTACCAGAGCCCATCAATTGAACATTTAGTTTAGATTTCTTCGCAGCAACACTTTCTAATTTATAAATACCTTTAATAATTTGCTCTTCAACATCTTTATTTTCTGGCATTGCAGGGTGTTGATAGTTTTCATTCATTAAGGTTAAGTAGAAGAAGATATTTTCATTTTCTTCATACATGCGGCGTAAACCTTCACGTATTACAACGGCAACTTCATAACCGTATGTTGGATCATAAGTAACACAGTTAGGAATTAAACCAGCTTGAACATGTGAATGACCATCTTGGTGTTGTAAGCCTTCACCATTAAGGGTTGTTCTACCCGCAGTAGCACCAAGTAAGAAACCTTTAGCTTGGCTATCGCCTGCTGCCCATGCTAAGTCACCAACACGTTGGAAACCAAACATTGAGTAGTATACGTAGAATGGAATAGTTGTCGCATTACACGTTGAATAAGACGTACCAGCAGCAACCCATGATGCCATTGCGCCTAATTCGTTAATACCTTCTTGTAGTACTTGACCTTTTTTGTCTTCACGATAGTACGCTACTTGGTCGGCATCTTGAGGAACATATTTTTGTCCTTCATTTGCATAAATACCAACTTGGCGGAATAAACCTTCCATGCCAAAAGTTCTTGCTTCATCAGGGATAATTGGCACAATACGCTTACCAATTTTTTTGTCTTTAAGTAAGCTATTTAATACACGAACAAAAGTCATTGTTGATGAAACTTGACGTTCACCAGAACCTTTTAAAATCGCATCAAAGATTTTTAATGATGGAACTTCTAATGACTCTTCTGCTTGTTCACGACGTGCAGGCATTGAACCGCCTAGTGCTTCACGACGTGCCTTCATGTACTTGTATTCTTCGCTATCTTCAGCAAATTTATAGTACGGTAAGCCTTCAATATCTGCATCGTCAATTGGAATATTAAAGCGATCACGGAAATGCTTCAATGAATCAATATCAAGTTTCTTAACGTTATGAGCTATGTTTAAACCTTCGCCTGCAGCGCCTAAGCCAAAGCCTTTAACTGTTTTAGCTAAAATAACTGTTGGACGACCTTTGGTTTCCATTGCTCTTTTGTATGCAGCATAAACTTTAACCGGATCATGACCACCACGGTTTAAGCGATAGATATCTTTATCTGACATGTTAGCAACAAGTGCCGCAGTTTCAGGATATTTATTGAAGAAGTTTTCACGCGTGTATTTACCACCTTTGGCTTTACAGTTTTGGTATTCACCATCAACTGTTTCTTCCATTAGTTGTAATAATTTGCCTGAAGTGTCACGAGCAATAAGAGCATCCCAGTAACTACCCCAAATAACTTTAACAACTTCCCAGCCAGCGCCACGGAAGGTACCTTCTAGTTCTTGGATAATTTTGCCGTTACCACGAACAGGACCGTCTAAACGTTGTAAATTACAGTTGATGATAAACGTTAAGTTATCTAAGCCTTCACGAGAAGCTAACCCGATAGCACCTAATGATTCTGGCTCATCAGTTTCACCATCACCTAGGAAACAATAAACACGTTGTCCTGAACAATCTTTGATACCACGATCTGTTAGGTATTTAAGGAAGCGAGCAGTGTAAATAGCTTGTAATGGACCTAAACCCATAGAAACTGTTGGGAACTGCCAGAAATCATTCATTAAATGAGGATGTGGGTAAGAAGATAGACCTTCACCATCACACTCTTGACGGAAGTTATTCATTTGCTGTTCAGTTAAGCGTCCTTCTAAGAACGCACGGCTGTAGATACCTGGAGCAATATGACCTTGAGCGAAAATAAAATCGCCACCGTCTTTTTCTGAAGCCGCTTTAAAGAAGTGGTTAAAACCTACATCATAAAGTAATGCTGAAGAAGCAAAACTACCTACGTGACCACCTAATTCTAAATCTTTTTTAGACGCTCTTAATACTAGAGCTAATGCGTTCCAACGAATAGCAGCACGTATGCGGTATTCAATTGTTTGATCTGCTGGCATGTGAGGTTCTTGGCCAGGAGATATTGTATTTACATAAGCTGTTTTGGCTTCAAAAGGTAAATGTGTTCCACCACGACGGGCACGATCAATTAATGCTTCAAGTATAAAATGAGCGCGCTCAGGGCCTTCATTTTCCAATACTGACTCCATTGACTCTAACCACTCTTGGGTTTCTAATGAATCAATATCAATGTTTGGTAGATCTGACATATTGTTTTGTCTCCAATATTGTTTGGTTTGTTTATAATTATTTTTTACATTCTGCGCATGGAACGTTCCATGCGACTATTTTCTTGTGTTAATTTTAAAAGTACTTCTTCAATAAAGGCTAGGTGACGGTGACTAGCACCCCAAGCTCTTTGAGGTTTTCCACTCATAATGGCATCGAGCAAGCTTTTTCGGTAATCTGTTATTTTGCTGAATACATCAGGACGTTTAGCCAAAACTGTTAGATTTTGTTCTATGTTGTCTATGATGAGCTCAGCCATACTGCGTGTGGTTTGTAATATCACCACGTTGTGTGAGGCTGCACAGATAGCATAATGAAACTCATATACTGCTTCAGCTTCTAAACGGAAATCGTCTTCTAATTGGCTATCGCCAATGTTGTCGTGCTTCGCTTGAATTTGTTCAAAATCAGTGACAGTACCTCGCATGGCTGCATAGTAAGAAGCCATACCTTCGATACCATGACGAAACTCTAATAAATCAAATTGTGACTCACTACTTCTAGCCATTAAATCAAACATAGGATCAGAAAAAGACTTCATTATGTTTTTACTAACAAATGTTCCTCCTCCTTGTTTACGCGTAACTAGCCCTTTCACTTCTAATTTTTGTATAGCTTCTCGTAGTGAAGGTCTTGATACGTCAAATTTTTTGGCCAACTCTCGTTCTGGTAACAACCTTTCACCTGGTTGTAAGCTGCCTTCAATAATTAATTCTTCTAGTTGAGCTAGGATAATATCCGACAGTTTTTGTGGAGCGAGCTTTTGTTTTAGTAACTGTGTCATTAACGATTTAACCTTAATAATTTCATTTATATTTCTATGATGAGTTTTTTATTGTGCCACTCATTAATAATAAATTCATTTGGTAAATTGGTATTACCAATGTTTTTTTAGGAAATAAAAAAAGCAAAACTGATGATAATTTCAGTCTAATATAGTTGAAGGAGGGTATTAAAGCAAGGTTGTTTTATAGACAAAATAGAGCTGGAACTTAAAACATTTGTTTGAAATTTGATTGGTCTTACCAATTTATTTTAATCTTTTAAGGGTTGTACGGCTAAGTTTTATTCCCATTCATCTTCTAATTCATTTTCCATATGCTGTAAATGTCTATCTAATTTGTTGAGTAAATGGTGCAAGGTTGATAGCTCATCGTGTGTGAAACAGCTATCGATCATATTTCCCGTTTCAATACGTTTTGGTGTTACTTTGTCATAAAGATTAGCACCCGCTTCTGTAAGATAAATCAGCACTTTACGTCTATCTTTTTTGGAACTTAGGGTATCTATTAATTGTTGTTTTTTTAAGACTTTAACTGCTCTGGAAATAGTTCCTGCATCTGTTTTTAAAGCATTCGCCACGTTGCCGTTAGTTAAGCCGCCATACGCACCTAAAATAGAAATAACTCGCCACTCTCGTTCACCAATGGTAATTCCAGTTTCGTTGAGTAATTCAGGTAGATCATAGCCGGCTTGTGACATTTGAGCGGCTAAGTAGTACATACGATAGGGAAGAAATGTTTGTAAATCTAAGCTACAGTTTACTTTTCCTTGAGGAGATTTTTCTTTTTTTGCGGTGCTTGATAAATTTTCAGGTAAGTTCATGGTAAATAATCCGATAGGATAGGGAGTCAGAGCTGTTCATATAATAACTATGATTCTACTCTGACCCCATTTAAAATACTACTGCCCCCAGTTTTCAATTACATCAACAAATTTTGCTAAGAACATATTTGTTTGGTGGGCATCAAGTGCTCGGTGATCAATACTTAATGAGACATAACATTTTGGTTTAATAACCATAGTATCCACACCTGATACTTCTTCAACTGACACGCGTTTTTCTAGTTTTCCTATACCAAGTATGGCTACTTCAGGTTGATTAATAATAATTGGCGTTGCAAACAAGCTACCACTAACGCCATGGTTAGATATAGTAAAGGTGCCATTTTTCATATCGCTTGGTACGATGTTACCACTGCGTGCTTTTTCAGTTTGTAGATTGAGAGCGTGAGCAATAGAGAATAAATTCATTGATTGAACTTGTTGAACAACAGGAACGACTAACCCTTTATCACCCAAAGCGGTGCCAACACCTATATTAATATCACTAAAAAGTTCTAATGCATCTTCATGAAAGCGAGCATTCACCTGTGGTACTTCGTTAACAGCTTTAACAACTGCAGCTAAAAAATAAGCGGTAAAAGTTAATTTAACACCTAACTCTGCATATTCAGCTTTGTGCCATTTTCTATGTTCAATAATGTTACTCATGTCCATTTCAAAAACACTCGTCACATGGGGTGACGTTTCCAACAAGCTATTTACCATATGGCTAGCAATAGATTTACGCATGTTGGTATGCTTCACCATAGTACCTTTAAGTGGCCTAGCGGCTAAAACATTAGCAGAAGTGGGTGAGCTTATCGGTGAAGAAGGATGAGAGGTAGGCGTATTTTGAATGTAGTTACGCACATCATTTCTTGTAACCCTGCCGTGATGGCCTGTACCTGTGATTAGGTTTGGGTGTATATGATGACTTTTTAATAAACGACGAGCGGCTGGGCCAAGTAAATATTGTTCACTTTCTTCTATATGAAACTCTGCTTTAATATTTAATTGCTCGCTTGAAAGACCATTTGAAGCAACTTGATTATTTTGAACACTATTGTTGGTGTTATTACTTTGTGGTTCATTACTGTTAGGTTGCTCGCTGTCTTTGCTATCAACAGCAACTTTTTCAGTGATACCTACTTTCAATTCTGGATCTAAATGTCCTAATACGGTATCGACAGATATTTCTTCGCCTTCTGCAAAAAAAATAGTAGATAAAAATCCTGAGCTAGGTGCACAAACCTCCATCGAAACCTTATCTGTTTCTAACTCTATTAACGGATCACCTTCGTTAACCTCTTCACCAATGGCAACTAACCATTTTGATAATGTCGCTGTAGTACCTTCTAACTGGGCAGCAGGTAAGATTATATCAATTGTACTCATTTTTTTACTCGCTATTTAGTTAAAATTCTACAACGTCAATAATCGTTTGTACTATACGTTCAACGGTAGGAACCGCGGCATTTAACAAATGAATATTATGCGGGTTTGGCGTGTCAGGCATGGTTAAACGCTCAATAGGTGCGTCTAAATCAAAAAAACCATCTTTAGCAATTACAGCGGCAATTTCTGCACCAAAACCTGCAGTCATATTATCTTCATGAACAATTAAACAACGTCCTGTTTTAGCTATACTTTTTAATACAGTCTCTTTGTCCCATGGCTGAATAGTACGTAAATCAATAAGCTCAATGCTATCAGGTGTATGTTCTTTTTTAAGTTCTTCAATAGCAGCGTCACAGCGCTCTACCATAGCTCCCCAAGTTACTAAGGTTAATTTGTCACCTTTTGCTAATATGTTTGCTTTGCCAAACGGAATAACAAAATCATCTCCTGGGTATGGTCGACGAGCCCAGCGGTTATCAAGTAATGATCTGTGCTCAAAAAATATTGTTGGATTGTTATCACGCAGAGCGTAGCGTAATAAACCGGCAGCATCTTCTGCATTTGACGGCATAACTACTTGCCAGCCAGTTTTGTGTGCCCACTCTACTTCATCACTCATTGAGTGCCATGGGTCGCCACGACCTGCAAAACCACCGGGGATACGAATAACCATGGGTGCTGCAAATTGATTATTTGTGCGCCATCTCATAATGCCAGTATCAGTAATTTGTTCTGCCGCTGGTTCTGCATATTTTCTAAATTGAATTTCAGGAACTGGCATTAAACCAGACAGAGCCATTCCAACAGCCCGACCGATAATGCCTTCTTCTGATAGCGATGTATCAAAAACACGATGATCACCGTATTTTTCATTTAAGCCGAGGGTTGCCCCATGAACACCGCCTTTAGGTCCGACATCTTCACCAAAAACAAGCACTTTTGGATTGGTTTCTAGTTCGTGGGCTAACACTTTACGAATAGCCGTTTGCATATTCAAACGTTGACCTTCAGGTTTAGCTGTTTCCGTAACCGTTGGGAATTGATAGTTATCGCCATGCAAGCCACCACGAAGTTGTACATCAGGCTCACCGTTTTCAAGCTTTTCAGCATAAACGTAACGGGTTAATTTGTCAGTGTTCGGTTCTGGGCGCTGTTTGGCACGTTCAACGCTAGCACGAGTTTCAGCATAGGCTTTTTCCTCTAGTGCTTGCCAGTCACTTGTGCTGATAATATTTTCTTTTGCTAAATATTCTTTTAGTTTTGGTAAAGGATCATTTGCTTGTTCCTCTATTAACATTGCTTCAGGCTTGTAAGTTTGTGTATCTTGAAAAGTATGGCCACATAAACGGGGGACTTTGAGGCGTAATAAACAAGTTCCTTTACCTGAACGAACATAATCAACGGCTTCTTGTACAAGTTTTGGGGTAACGACGGGATCAGTACCATCACCATCAATAATTTTTAGATTTTTGTATGCGCTCAGGTTTGCTACTTGATCGCCTCCCGGTGTTTGTACTGTTTGTGGTACTGAAATACCGTAACCATTGTCTTCTATATAGAATAAATGAGGTAAATTGTTGGTTGTTGAAATATTCAACGATGCCCAAAAACCACTGGTAGACATGGAAGAGTCTCCTCCCATGGATAAACCTAATGCACCATGGTATGACTCATCTTTTAACTCATCTCTGTGGTAAACAATAGATTGTGCCCAACCTGCAATAGGAGAATATTGTGCACCTACACCGCCACACATAGGAAACAGCATAGCGCCTTTTCGCTCTACATTTGGGTAATTACACACTACACCAATATCACGACCGTCACTGTAGCCGCCTGACTTTGCCATTGGAGATGCTACGGCTTCATCTATATCTAAGCCAAGAGATAACACGAATGGTCTTGAGCGATAATAACCGGTTGCACCATCGTGTGGATGAGTTAATTGCATGCCTAATAATATTTGAGCAAAGTCATGACCCCGAGCAGAAAACTGATTAAATACTAGCTTTGCGGGGACCAACTCTTTTTCCTCAACATCATCCATTGCTCTTGAAAGCAGCAATAAATAACTGAGCTTTTGCCAGTCTATGTTTGTAAAAATAGCTTTCGTAGCTATTTCGTTATGAGAGTCTATTTGAGTAGAAACTATATTCACAATGTACCTTCCTAAATCTTTACTGTGAATTCTTGTTAACTTTATTGTTGATGGTTTTTTGTAAACAAGAACTATTACTTAAATAAAGATTACAACTGGATAGTTGTATCTGCAACCATCTCATTGAAATTATACTTATCTAATAGTAATGAAATCATTACACTTGTAATAATTTTTTGAATGATTAATAGAGTAGAAAGCTTATTCAGGAAGGAAACTGCTAGGTAATTACCTAGCAGTTTTAACTGTGTTTTTATTAGCGAATAACGCCAAATAAAGTTAACGATGCTATGACGGCAAGTAATAATAAAACGTTACGTTTAGACAATCGTACTAATAAGCAAGGCTCTGCTGTGCAGTTACCTGTATCTATCAGACTATCTTCAGATTTTTGAGCTACGTCTGTTAATACTTTGTGGGTTGGCTTTTTACCATCAAAAAAACTTTCTAACCAAATAGGAAATGCTTTAACAAAATGGCCTACAAACATATATCCAAAGGAAGTTATACGCACAGGTAGCCAGTCTAAAAGAAACAAAAAACTGTGGTAGTGCTTACAACCAGCTGAAATATGAGGAGTATTGGTTTTTTCCTCTTCTGCATCACCTTTACTTTCATTTTGATTATTCTGATTTTCAGTATTATCTTGCGCTAAAACGTTATTATTTTGTTGTTCAATAACAGTGGTAAGTAAACGATAAAAAATTACACCAGTAGCGCCAAATAAGGTAAAAAATAGCATGATGGCAATGTAATAACGGTAATTTAACCAGATAAGTGCTTGGCCAAATGACATTTCGTGCAAGTTTTTATCTTCTAATAATTGCTGATGATGAAATGTTGAGGTTGTCTCTTCACCGCGACTAGCGGCATGTAAATAT
The DNA here is from genome assembly GCA_964022585.1 of uncultured Colwellia sp. Taxonomy (GTDB): domain Bacteria; phylum Pseudomonadota; class Gammaproteobacteria; order Enterobacterales; family Alteromonadaceae; genus Colwellia. The sequence continues at coordinate 35,049 of CAXIBS010000002.1, read as the reverse complement.
TGTTTATAGCTGCTTCTGGTAGTGAAACAACCAAAACAAATAATAAGTATCAATGTAGAAATTATAAAATGTAAAAAGGCGTTATCAACCAGTGACAAAATGGCATAAATTGAAGCAACAGGTAATAGCAGGAATAACGTATAGGCGAAGATGTTATCTTTACGCTTTAATTGCACTATATAGCGTTGGAAAAAGCTGGCATATTTTTGATAGTAATAATCAAAACGCCAAAAAGATGAAGAAAGTGATTTTTCTGCAGCTAGGGCAATTAGTAAACTTAATAAGCTCATGTATAACCTTGTTCTTTATGTCGATAGTTAATAAGCGTCTTCAATTATAAAGCAGAATGGATGTGTTCACTGTTAATATAAATTTGCTTATGGGTTGCTAATTTTCAGTTGTTGTAATTGTTGATGAAAATAAGGCCAAATAAATGCTTTTCCTGGATCTGTTTTTCTCATTGGAGCTATATCACAGTGGCCTACAATATTTTCATTGGTAATTAACGGGTAATTTTTTTGTAAGCTAGCCGTTAATTTTACTAATTGTTGATATTGTGCCTCTTCATAGGGGATATTATCACTCCCTTCAAGTTCAATTCCGATAGAAAAATCATTACATTTATCGCGACCATTAAAACATGATACTCCGGCGTGCCAAGCTTTATTATTAAAAGACACGTATTGAATTATTTTCCCATCACGCCTAATTAAACAATGAGCAGAAACTTCAACGCCTTTAAGATCACAAAAGCTTGGGTGTGCATCGATATTCAATGTACCAAGAAATAATTCTGTTATTTGGTTGCCACCAAAACATCCAGCAGGCAAAGAAATATTATGTACGACCAATAAACTAATTGCGTCTTGTGATTCTCTTGGACTAAAAAAATTAGAGACTTGGTGCTCAGTTTTTTGCAGCCAGCCATTCTCTATCACTAATTGTTGTGTTTGTTCATTATTTGGTTGCAAATTATTACCATTTCATCCTTTGCTCTTGTCGTTTGACGACATACAATAACTTTTTGAAAAAATTGTACCTTATTATGACTGAAGATGACTCGACAAACAAAATTGGTAAACTTTTTGTTTGGTTTGCATGGATTATTGCTATTGCTTTATTGATGTTTGTTTTTGAAGATGTGCTTAATCAGCAATATAACCCAAATAGCCAACCAGAAATGAGCTTAAATAGTTCAGGTAAAGCTGAAGTTGCTTTAAAACAAAATAGGCAGGGGCACTATGTTACTAAAGGCAGTATAAATGAATCGCCTGTCACTTTTTTACTTGATACCGGTGCTACACAAGTGTCTATTCCCGCACATATTGCTGACCAATTACAGCTTGAAAGTTATGGTAGTTATCCGGTGCAAACAGCTAATGGAAGAGTTACTGTTTATAAAACTAAAATAGATCAGCTTAGCATTGGCAATATTTTCCTATATAATGTCGCCGCACATATAAATCCTGCGATGAAAAATGATGAAATACTGCTAGGCATGAGTGCTTTAAAGCAGTTAGATTTTCAACAAACAGGCAAAAAATTAATTTTACGAGAACCTCTTTAACAGGAAAAAAGTAAATGCTCACTTCTCAATTAGCTAAGCTAGAACAAGATATAACTACTACAACAACTTGGGCGCTCAAGGAAGATTTAGGGGCGTTTTATAGTGAATATGCTTGTGCAGAGCAAGATATAACAGCAATGCTCATTCCTGAAAATGAACAAGCGGTTGCAACAGTAATCACCCGTGAAGACTGTGTTATTTGTGGTGTAGCTTGGGTAAATGAAGTATTTAAACAGCTTGATGCATCACTAAGTTGCACTAAAGAGCAAGCAACAAAAATTACTTGGTTTGTTAAAGATGGGGAAAAAGTAGAAGCAAACACTACTTTATTTGAATTAGAAGGAAATGCGAGAACCTTATTAACAGGTGAGCGTGCTGCACTTAACTTTTTGCAAACATTATCAGGTACTGCCACATTAACCAGTAAATACGTGCAAGAATTACAAGGCAGTAGCACTAAGTTATTAGATACACGTAAAACGTTACCGGGCTTACGTAGCGCACAAAAATACTCAGTATTGTGTGGCGGTGGTGTAAATCATCGTATTGGTTTATTCGATGCTTTTTTAATTAAAGAAAATCATATTGCAGCATGTGGTGGTATAGCTCAAGCTGTTGCTACAGCCAAGAAAAATCATAGTGATAAAATGGTTGAAGTTGAAGTTGAATCGATGGATGAATTACAACAAGCACTTGATGCAGGTGCAGATATTATCATGTTAGATAATTTTACTCCGACTATGATTGAACAAGCCGTGATAGCAACGCGTAATAAAGCAAAACTAGAAGTATCAGGTAATATGACCATAGATACTTTACGAGAGTATGCTAAAGCAGGTGTTGATTTTATTTCTTCAGGTGCATTAACTAAACATGTACAAGCTATTGATTTATCAATGCGCTTTAAATAATCCAATGCGTATTATTACCTAGAATAAAATACATTCATACAAAACTGAGCTGTATTGTTTGAATGTATTTGAAACTCGTTCCGGCAGAAACAGTGTCTGTAAATGGAACGAGTCTATATCTCCATTCTATTTTTTATTTAATAAATTTAACTCTTTTTTCGCTAAATAATTTTCCATGGTTGAGCGTAATAACTTATAAAGTAAAATAGAGCCATCTATCTCTTCTTTACGGTTAGTTAAACTTTCTATATTCAAACCTAGTGGTAAGTCGTAAGGAATAACAGCATCTAATATTTGCTGTAAGCTGCTTGTACAAATACGAATTGACTCATAAAGCGGACTTTCTGAATGCAAAATACGTAGGCTTGTCGCTTCTGGTACATTTACCCCTAACCACTCAATAAATTCTAATGTTTTTTTACTGCCACAAGGAGAGAATGTTAGTATTAAGCGCTGTGGCTTTAAGCCTTGTTTTTTACACTCAATAGCGTAACGAGTAAGCATGTCTATAGTGGCTTGTGGGTTGTAAATAGCCTGTGAGACAAAAAAGTTACACCCTTGCTTGTGCTTTTCTATTAAACGGTCGTGCTCATTTTTTTTACTCGCATGACGTTCAGCAATAGTGACGCCACCAATAAAAAAATCATTTTCATTATCAACAAGTGTTTTATATGCATCAGCTAAGGGTAGTGATATATCATTCTTTTTAGATGGACTACCAACCAGAACAATATCTCTAATACCATATTCATTCCAAGCTTCATTAGCCCATTGATTAAAATCAGTATTATTAGATTGCACAACACTTTTATAAGTAATAACAGGTCGTGAAGATTTTTTATTAAGTAACGTTGAATAGAGACGGGTGTCGTGAGTTAACTTAAATGGGAAAGGTCGTGGCTTATTTGTTCGAGAGTTTTCATCTTGAATGTCGTAAACAATAAGTCCATCAAAATCGATATCGCTAACACGCTCTAATAATTTTTCAGCAATGGTTTCAATCTCATTTAATGGCGTGTCATTTTTTGGTGGCGTTGTGCCAATAAAGTAGACGCCACGATTAATGTCGTTATACCTAGCTCGAAGCTCTGATTGCTTATTCAAAATATATCTCTTATTAAATTGTTTATAGACGTTTAGATGTCTATATAGTCTTGGAAATTGATTGAATTGTCAACTGTTGATCTTAAAATAAGCTAATAGTTATATTATTTAAGTTAGAGCATCTGGTTATACAAGAAGGACACTGGAAGGTTTGCTTAGGAAAATAGATAAGGAAACAATGTTACCGCAATATGCAGAGCTTCTGCTTATTGGGTAACAATGGGCTATAAATAAGAAAAGATATTTCTACTATTTATAAGGAAGTAGGCTAATTATTTTAATTTATTAACAAAGGTTTGTTTGAATTTTGCTAGCTTAGGTGATACAACTGCCTGACAATATTGGTTTTGTGGGTTGTTATTAAAATAATCTTGATGATACTCTTCACCTGAATAAAAGTGCTCAGCAGGACATACTTGTGTGACTACGTCTTGTTCAAATACTTGCCCGTCATTTAATTCTTGAATATTTTTTTCTGCAATTTGTTGCTGTATTTCATCATGAAAGAAAATAGCAGAGCGGTATTGAGTACCCACATCATTACCTTGCCTATTTAACTGGGTAGGGTTGTGTAAGGTAAAGAAAATTTCAATAATTTCTTGATACGTGATTTCTGTGTCATCAAAACTTAATTGCACAACTTCGGCATATCCGGTATCGCCTTTACAAACGGCTTCATAAGTAGGGTTTTCACTGTGTCCTCCCATATAACCAGAAACGGCTGAATGAATTCCTTTTACTTGAGAAAAGGCACCTTCTATACACCAAAAGCAACCACCTGCAACGGTGGCGATTTTTAGCTCATTTTTGTTAGTAACATTTGTCATTTTTATAGTTTCTCTTGCGATATTCGTTAGTATAATATTGTACTTAAACTACATAGACCGATCGAATAAAGAATTTATGTCACCATTTTTTAAAAAAGATAGCTCAAGCAAAAAAGCGAAAGTCAATAATCAAATTCAATTAGTGCTAGCACTACGCAGTGCCGCAATTATTATTCAATTATTTTTAATCTTTTTTGTAAATTTAGGTTTAGAGTATGAACTGCCATGGATGCCATTATTTAGCGTTATTTTATTAGAACTTGGCTTTACCTTTATCAGCTTTGGTTTTTATCGTAATAAAGCGCAAATTAGTCAAGGCGCACTATTAATGCAGATTTGTGCTGATATTTTGTTCTTATCACTGTTGCTATTTTTTAGTGGTGGAGCCACAAATGCTTTTGTATCATTACTGTTAATTCCTATCGCAATTGCTGCGGTAACACTAACCTCTACCTTATTAGCTTTGGTTGCTTTTTTAGCTATTCTTTCTTATAGCATTTTATTATGGCACTTACCCATGAGTGTTATGCACGGAAACATGCAAGGACACTTTATTGGTATGGGAATGAATTTTTTATTCTCTGCTTTAGTGGTGGCAATTGTTGTTGGAAAAATGGCGCGGAGTATTAATCAAAGAGAACTAGCTATTGCTGCTTATAGAGAAAATTTATTAAAACAAGAGCAAGTGACGTCACTAGGGGTAGCTTCTGCTCAAGTTACTCACCAACTTGCTACGCCTATTGCAACGGTGCAATTACTTACCGATGAGCTAAGTGAAGACTACCCAGATAATGATATTATTCATGATATTCAGAGTCAGTTAACCCGTTGTACTGATAGCTTAACTGCTTTTCGTGCTATGGTATTTGATATTAAAGAGCAAACAATTGTTTCTAGTAAGGTTGATGATCTACTAGCGGATTTATTAGAAAACTTACATGTTAATTACCCTGATATTAATGTTGATTTAAACGCGCAACAACCACCCAATACTGCAATAATGGCTGATGCGGCATTATTACCTGCTATTTTAAATTTAATTAACAACGCAATACGAGCAACTAAAGCAAATAGCTGTAACGAAATTGCATTAATTAGCCAAGTTGAAGGTGATAACTGGCAGTTTGTTATTCGAGATTATGGTGTTGGCTTTTCGTTAGAAAAACTCCAGCAATTGGGGATCAACCCTGTAAATAGCGAACAAGGATTGGGCATGGCGGTATTTTTAAGTCATGCAAGTTTAGAACGGTTAGGTGGAAAATTAACCTTAACCAATCATAATCGAGGTGGCGCATTAGTCACGTTAAGCTTACCGGTGAGCAATTAAAAAATGAAAAATTTATTGATAGTTGAAGATGATGTTATTTTTGCTAATACGCTAAAAAGGCGTTTAACTAAACACGGGTTCGATTGTTGTCATGTTGAAACCAATTCAGAAGCGTTATTGGCTTGTCATCGCCATCAGCCTGATTATATTTTATTAGATATGAAACTGTCACATGAGACAACGTTAAATATTATTACCCCTATCAGGCAATTACGCCCACAAAGTCGTATTATTTTACTCACAGGCTTTGCCAGTATTGCTACCGCGGTAGATGCAATAAAGCTTGGCGCAGATGACTATTTAACTAAACCTGTTGATACACAAACATTATTAGCGGCATTAAATGAAAGTAAAGCCGGTGAAATAGCTACTAGCTCTGATGTAGATGGCGAAACACTTTCAGCTGAGCAGGTGCAATGGGAGCATATTCAACAAGTTTTAAAAGCTAATGACGGTAATATATCTGCAACGGCTAGGCAGCTATCTATGCATAGAAGAACTTTACAAAGAAAACTGCAGAAAAGACCTCAAGCGACGTAAGAGTCTTTCCTTAAAATTTAGCGTAACAGGTAAGTAGAGCTTAAAAATTATAAGCAACATGTTGATGGAACCTAATAATTACTTCTTCTTTATGAGGCTCCATCTCTAATTCTGTAGCCATTAATTTCATAGCTTGCTCTATTTGATTTAAAAACTGACCAAACCCATGTTCAGTTTGGTTTTTATTTGTTGCAACAAAAACTAACTGCACATTATCAACTAATTCACTGGCATCCCATTTACTTACAATACCACAAGGGTTTTGTTCTGGATTGTAACCAAGCATTTGTAACTCCCCCATACGAGAAGTAATTTCATGGATACTGTAACGAACTATCGGCACTAACCCATTAGCGATTAATGCGCCGTTGTTTAAATTATAGCGCTTTGCTGATTGAGTAAATGTGTCGGTTAAATAAGTGTAAAGTGGATTGTATGGATCGGCTGAGCTTGGATCAACATCAACCATATTTAGTAACCTATTTGATATAGGTAAGTTAATAATGGCGTATGTCATCGCGCTGTGAAATTCAGGTAATGCTACTTGTTGGCTAGCATAACGATCTATAATAGGTCGAAGTTTGTGTGTTTGTTTAGTCGTATCAACATTATCATGTTTGCTACTATCTTGTTTATTTTCATTAAATAAATCATAAGTAATGTGTTGATGATCTCGCAGGCGAACATCATTGATGTCAATAACTACTTCCTTAGCAAAGGCTGTAACCAATTGCGTGATGCGTTCATGATATTTGGCCGCATTATCCCTAATATTTTGTCCTTTAGTTAAAAACAGTAATGATATTTTTTTTGCGCGTTTATTGGCATCAAAAAAAGATTTTTTTAACTGGTGAGTTTGGGGATTATAATAAAATAAAATTTGTTGGTTAGTCTGCCATTGATGCATTTCTTGATTAAAGCGCACACGGGTTAATTTATCATTAGCAATAAAAAGACAATTCTCGACTTTAAAAAGATCGGACAAATCGAATAGTATCTTGGCTAAACGTTGATAGAAGCCACAGTAGTTTTCAGGTGAATATTTACCGTTTTTATTTTTTGCTGCTGAAAAGCGTTGAATTAGTTCATCAGTTATAGTGAATTCGGCTAAAATATATTGGTTATCCCGCGCGTTACTCGGGAGATAACTTGTATGCTCTGCACTACGCTTTCTAATGATTGACATAGTTTGTCCTTGCTGAAAGTGATAAATAACGTAAGTCCAGCTAGTGTATGACGAATAAATGACAGTTTTATGTCAGCTTCATGGTAAATTGATGACAAGAAGCTTATACAAATCCTAATATGATAATAAAGAGAATGACGTGTTAGAAAATCAACAAGCATTAATCGAAGCAATTAACCAAACAATGCCTTTTGGAAAGTATGCTGGCCGTAAGTTATTACAGTTACCTGAGCCTTACTTGGTTTGGTTTCACAGCAAGGGATTTCCTGAAGGGAAATTAGGGCAACAATTAGCCTTAATGTATGAAGTAAAACTAAATGGTTTAGAAACTATGTTAAAGCCATTATTAAAAGCTTAATAGTTTATATTTTATGTTAAAGCTCATTACTATGAGTACGTTACGTTAACTGGAAAGTAGCGTTTTTACTCACGTTAGCTATGATAAATATTATAGATTCTTTTAGTTGCTTGCTACTATTAAATAGTTCCGTATTTGAATCATCAAAATTGGTAATGCTTAATTGAACCTTGCTTTGAATATATGCAAATATTAATGAGACATATATGATATAAATAAGCTATAAAATGATGATTTAAATGGATAACCTAGAGCTACCCTAGATAGTTAGGGTTTATCATTGAGGAAAATGATTATTTCGCATAAACAACAACCTGTATGGTGCTATAACATCGAAACAAGATGCTTCGTATGGGGAAATGAAGCTGCTTGGTTACTTTGGGACTGTCAAACACAGGGGGACTTTTGTCAACTAACCCCTCCAGTTGAATGGCAACTTATTGCCGTAGAAGATATATCAGTTTTCAATCTCACTATTCCCCAAAAGTTTGGTAATTCCTATGAATTATCTCTTCTTAAGATTGATCAACAAAATTATATATTTCAGGCAGCTCCCGTTCAGAAAAAGGATAGCTCAGGAGAAAAATTTGCCAGAGTTGTCAAAGCATCACAAAGAATATCATCACTGTATAATGACAGCGGTGAATTGATTGAACGTTCCAGTCCTGCAGATGATCTTTTTTTAACGTCTGATAATAAGTTTATTCACCACTTTGTGTCTCGCATTGAAGCACAAGAGGTCTGGGATGAACTAAGAGGTACTAAAAGCTTCTCAGGAGATATGGAAGTCAATACTCGTAATGGCGAGAGATGGCATCGTATCAGTATTGAAAAAATTATTTGGAATGATGGTTCTATCAATTTTCATGTTTTTGAACATGATGTTCATAACTATTTAGAAAATGAACAACAGCTATTAACCTCCCTTAAAGAACAAGATGCGGTACTTGATAATGCGAGTATCGGTATCGGCTTTATTCGTGATCGCCGTATGTTGCGTTGTAATAAACGCTTTGAAGAAATTTTCAATTACTCTAATGATGAGTTGATTAATAACAACAGCCTAATGTTATATCCAGATAAAGAAAAGTATAGAAAATTGGGTGATGAAGCCTATCTGGTACTCAATAAAGGAGAACGTTACAGAACCGAAATGCAAATGAAGCGCCGTAATGGCGAGTTATTCTGGGCAAGTTTAACAGGTAAATTAATTGACCCAGCCAACCCAGATGAAGGTGCTATTTGGATTGTTGAAGATATACATGAGTTTAAATTAGCGCAAGATGCCTTACATGACAGCCTAGCCCAGCAACAACTTATTCTAGACCATGCTATGGTTGGAATAATGTTTTTGAAAGACCGTAAAGTAACCCAGTGTAATAAACGGTTTGAAGAAATGTTTGGCTATACTTTTGGTGAATTAGAGGGAGGAACTTCTCGTCAATGGTATCTATCTGATGAAGATTGGCAAAATGCTGGCGAACTTTGTTATGAGCCATTACAAACTGGGCGTACATTTTCTGCCCAAATGTTATTAGGCAAAAAAGATGGAACCCCTGTTTGGTGTGAAGTGCAAAGTCGAGCAATTGATTCTGCTGATTTAAGCAAGGGAACGATATGGATTACCAAGGATATACACGAAGAAATACTCGCTCAAGAAGCGTTAAATAAGCTGCTTGATGAACAACGGGTTATTCTTGATCATGCAATGGTTGGCATTATTTGCATGGTTGATAATAAACTGACACGATGCAACCGGCGCTTTGAAGAAATATTTGATTATCAACGTGGTGAAGTTGATGGAGCTTCTTCGCGGTTATGGTATATGAATGATGCTGACTGGAAATCAGCCGGAGAACGCTGCTTCCCCCCTCTTAATAGAGGTGAAAGCTATTCAGAAGAAATGTTTCTTCGTCGTAAGGACGGTAGCCAAATATGGTGTGATGTACGTGGGAGCGCTTGTGATCCAAATGATATTAATAAAGGCATTATCTGGATCTTTATGGATATTACCGAACGTAAACAGGCTGAACTATCACGTAAACAACTTCATCAAGAACTAGAATTACGTGTAGAGCAACGTACTCAGGAGCTTAATAGCACTATAAAACTGTTACACGACGAAGTTGAAGACCGTAAGGTTGCTGAAGAAAAAGTTAAACATTTAGCACTTCATGATCCACTGACTGGATTGCCAAACCGTAACTTGCTTGAGGATAGGCTAAACGAAGCACTACATCATGCAGATAGAACCAAAGAACAGGTGGTTTTACTGTTTATCGACTTAGATCGTTTTAAAAATATCAATGATTCATTAGGTCACCAGCACGGTGATTCATTGCTCAAAGAAGTTGCCAAGCGTTTAACTGATACCGTTCGTGAAACCGATACTGTTGCTCGCTTTGGAGGCGATGAGTTTATTATTGTGCTCACCCATATTACTTGTGATTATGACATCGAATGTATTATTCATAATTTACAAACTGCTTTTGAAAAAGTTATTAGTATTGGAACAAACGAAGTATATCTGACCTTAAGTACTGGAATTAGTGTATATCCAGAAGACGGTAAAGACCTTGCTACGTTAATGAAAAATGCCGATGCAGCTATGTATCATAGTAAGTCTCATGGTAGAAATCAGCATCAATTTTTTAACCGTGGTATTGATCAGCATATTAATCAACGTATTGAACTTGAAAGCGAACTTTATCAAGCTATTGAACGTAACCAATTACAAGTGTATTACCAACCTAAAGTCTGTCTTAACAATAGTGATATACGTGGTGTTGAGGCCCTATTACGTTGGATACACCCTGAAAAAGGCTTTATCTCTCCAGCTGAATTTATTCCGGTTGCCGAAGAAACAGGCTATATAAATCAACTCGGAAACTGGGTGCTAAAACAGGCTGTGGCTCAAGCAGAGCAATGGCGCCAACAAGGAATAGAAAATTTAGTCGTTTCTGTTAACCTGTCCGCAGTACAGCTTGGTCAGTCTGATATAGTTATGCAGATTGAGCAGGTGATAGATGAGGTTAAATTGCCTGCTGATTTATTAGAATTGGAATTAACAGAAAGTGCGGTAATGAATAACGTTGAGAAAACGATTGATACCTTAAATAAAATTCATGAATTAGGAGTGCAGTTAAGCATAGATGATTTTGGTACGGGCTATTCTAGCTTAAGTTATCTTAAACGTTTTCCACTTGATACATTGAAAATTGATCAATCTTTTGTAAGAGACATCACCACAGATCCTGATGATGCAACCATTTGTAAAACCATTGTTGCAATGGCACACAGCCTTAACTTAAAAGTTATTGCTGAAGGTGTAGAAACCGAACAACAATTGGTTGAGCTGAAATCATATGGTTGTGGGCAGTATCAAGGTTTTTTCTTTGCTAAACCATTACCAGTAAAAGAAATCTCATCACTGTTATTAGCAAAAGCGCCTAAAACAGAATAGGCGCGGCTTTTTTACTGAGTGCTAGTTTAATTAAGGTGTTATTCTTTATTCCCGCACACTGCGCATTTTTGTTGTTTTTTCATTGTAAAATGTTGCCATTGATTCGATAAGCCATCAAATAAATTGAGCTTATTAATTTGTGCTTTATTACCGGTTAGCAGCTTTATCGCTTGCAATGCTTGCATACCTGCAACAATTGCTAGAACAGGCCCTAAAATACCTATGGTTTGACAATTATTGGCTGGTGCTTTTTCCGAAGCGGGAAAGAGACAATGATAACAAGCGCTATTGTCATCTCTTGGATCTATTACCATTTGTTGTCCATCAAACCCTGTTGCAGCACCTACAACTAAAGGGGTTTTGTGTGTAATACATGCTTGGTTGATTAAATAGCGTGTGGCGATGTTATCTGAACAATCAAGTACCAAATCGACTTGCGGTAAATAGTATTCACATAACTCCTGATCAAGCATGTCATCTATTGCTTCAATATGACAATCAGGAAATTGTTGAGTGAGATTTTCTGCTGCAGTATCAGCTTTGCTTTGATCAATATCTTGCTCGCTAAACTGTATTTGTCTAGGTAAGTTACTCAATTCAATAATATCACCGTCTGCTAAATATAGCGTGCCAATACCTGCTGCAGCTAAATACAAGCTAGCTGGATTTCCCAAGCCACCAACACCCACAATAAGTACTTTGGCATTACGCAAAGAAATTTGCCCTTGCTCGCCTATTTTGTCGAGCATAATCTGTCTTGAATACTTTAGCTGTTCTTGTGTTGTTAACACGTTTGCTTCCTATTATATTTTTTGAAAGGTAAATTTAGTATAAATAAGTTCGCACTGCACCTGCTTTAAACTGTAAATATACCTTTTGATTTATATTTAATGCTAATCTTTGTTGTGAATAGGTACTGATATGAACATAAAATTCTTGTTCTGAGCAGGCTACTGTTACTAATACTGAATGGGTAGATTCATCGATAATGCTCGATTTAATTGCGGTAATAGTACCTGATAATTGATTTACAATAGTACTATTTTGGGGCTCAGATAAACAAATGCTGATGTCACTCGCAAGGATAAAACAACGTAGACATTCATTATTAACTAATTCCTCAGATGAGAGAGGTAGTAATATTTCCTGCTCTGCTAGTGCTAATACCATTAATCCTTGGCCGTTATCTGTATTTGATATGGGTAAAGATAAGCTGGTTTGTTGGTGGATTAATTGCTCAGAGGAAATGCTATTAGAAAGAAAGTTTAATTGATGAATCGTTTGGTGAATATTACCATAATTTATTACTTTCCCCTCAGATAGTATTAGCATGTTATCGCACACTTGTTGAAGTTCATCTAAAGAATGGCTAACGTACAAAATAGGTAAATTAAGTTGCTGTTGCACTTTGACAATTAATCTTAGCAGTTTAGTTTTACTTGTTTGATCAAGGGCGCTTAAGGGTTCATCAAGCAGTAACAATTTTGGTTCACTTAGTAAAGCTCTAGCTAAGGCAACTCGCTGCTTTTGACCACTAGAAAGCTCTTCAACGTTAGCTTGGGTTAAATTATCTAATTCAGTTAATGTTAATATGTCACTGAGCTTTAGCTGACTATTAGCGCAACGCTTGGCTGCATACTTTAAGTTATCAAGTACATTTAAATGTGGAAACAAGCGACTGTTTTGAAACACTAAACTGATATGTCGCTGTTCTGCTTTTTGGTTGAATTTTTGTGTTGTATTGATCAGAGTATTGTTATCAAAAACTATCGAACCTGAAATGTTTTTCTCAAGTCCTGCAATTGCTCTGAGTAGAGTCGACTTTCCTGAACCGGAATGACCAAAAACGCCTGTAATACCATTTAAATCCAGTGTTTGATTTATGGTGAAATTAAACGCTTTATATGAAAGATCGAAATCTAATTTAAGTGTCGTCATAAATTAGCTCATCTTCCCTGACTTTTGACGTGGCAAGTTTAATAAATAAACGCTCGCCAATAAAATCATTGAGCCAATTAGTAAACTTACCGCAAGAACATGGGCTTTGGCGTAATCAAAAGCTTCAACATGATCAAATAAGGCGATTGATAGCACACGCGTTTCCCCAGGAATATTACCACCTATCATTAATATCACACCAAATTCACCAACAGTGTGAGCAAAGCCTAAACTAGCAGCAGTGATAAAGCTGGCTTTTGTTAACGGTAATACAATGGTAAAAAATCTATCAATTGGGCCTGCACCTAGCATAGCCCCAGCTTCAAGTAATGAATCGCCTAATTGTTCAAAAGCTTTCTGTAATGGCTGTACAACAAAGGGTAATGAATACAAAACTGAGCCAATAACAATGGCTGAAAAACTAAAGGCAAGTTGTTGACCTGTTACTTGTTGCCATAGTTGTCCGGGTAAATGCTGTGGGGAGAATGCAATTAATAAATAAAACCCCAAAACCGTTGGGGGTAGTACTAAGGGGAGGGCAACAATAGCTTCAATAATGACTTTAAATCGACTAGTCATTTTAGCTAAATACCAAGCCAGTGGCGTGCCAATTAATAATAGAATTAGCGTAGTAATTGCTGCCATTTTCAGCGTAACAATGAGAGCTAAAAAATCAGGGCTTGGCATGAATTTTCTCTTGTTGTTGGATTAGCTTTTGGGCTGGTGCGTTATTTGCGTAACCAAAGTTTACAATTTTTTGCTGGGTTTGCGCAGATAATAAAAACTGACTTAATTTTTTTGCCTGAGCAATGTTTTTACTACTTTTAATAATGACTAACTGTTGCAATATTGGCTGATGATAGCTACTCGGGATTACTACACCGGATAGTTCGTTAATCACTAATTGGCTATTGGCAACTAAACCGCTTTTCACTGCTTGGCTTCGTACTTGGGCAAATGTTTGGTTTATGTTAATCCCTGTAATTAAGCGAGCTTGATACTGTTGCCAAAGACCTAAATATTCTAGTGTTTGTTTAGCAGCTTTACCATAAGGAGCTAACTTAGGGTTGGCTATGGCAAAACGTTTTGCTGGCTTGGCTAAGTCACTTAACTGTACTTTTTTATTCATTGATAATAAAGCTAATTGCCCAACAGCATAAGTTTTTCGACTGTTAGCTACAATAAGATTTTGTTGTTCGAGTAATTCAGGTCTAATGCTGTCGGCAGAAATATAAAGATCAAAGGGAGCTCCATGCTTTATTTGTAAGTATAAAGCGCCAGTAGCACCGCTAATAATTTGTGTTTCAATTTTGGTTTGTTTATGAAACTCTACTAATAACGCTTTTAGTACTGGGGTAAAGTTAGCCGCAACTGCAATTCGTAATGGTTTGCTTTCGTTGTTATTGAAAGCAAAGGCGGTACTCATGCAGTGCAATGATAAAATAAGAAATAGTGAACAATATTTATATAAGTTCATTACTTAACTTACCAATCTTGTGCTTTTGCATCATCAGTAGCTTTGGCGTCAAGCCAAGATTCACCTTGCTCGGTGCGCTCTTTCTTCCAAAAGGGCGCTTGTACTTTCAAAAAATCCATAATGAATTCATTTGCAGCAAAGGCATCGTGTCGATGCTTACTGGTAACACCAACAAAAACTATTTGTTCGCCAATATTTAACTCACCTATGCGATGTATTACTTTCACACGTCCAATATTCCAGCGTGATTTAGCAAGATCAATAATCTTAGCTAACGACTTTTCGGTCATGCCGGGATAATGCTCAAGGGTTAAGCCACTCACACTCATACCATTGTTATTATTTCGCACACGACCAGTAAAGGTGACCACAGCACCGTCGATTGCGTTATCTTGCTCAAGTAAAGCCACTTCATCGGCTAAACTAAAATCAGCTGTTTGTATGGATATCTCTTGGTTCATATTTTTGCTCTTTACACGCTTTAGCCACCAGTAACAGGCGGAAAGAAAGCAACTTCATCACCTGATCTGATTGCATGTGTGCTATCAACCATGTCGTGGTTTATTGCACTTAATAATGAGGTGTTGTTAAAAAGAGTGCCCCATTGCTCATTTTTACTAGCAAGTTGATCTTTTAATTCTGCAACAGTTGAGATATTTTCACAACTGACAGTGAGCTCACTACAGTTCAATTGCTCACGTAATGCGGCAAAAAAAACAACTTTGATCATAATACATCCTTACAATGTTTGTTGTGGCTATTTATTCAACATTGAAAATTAGTTTGCTTGCCACTGGCCTGACTTACCGCCTTCTTTTGTTAATACTTTTATGCCTGAAATTTCCATTGCTGGATCGGCTGCTTTACACATATCAAATAAAGTTAAGCACGCAACTGAAACAGCAGTTAGCGCTTCCATTTCTACGCCAGTTTGTCCTGTTAGACGACATAAGCTAGTTACTTTTACTGATGTGTTTTCAGCATCTAAGGTGAAATCAACTTGTACTTTACTCAACATGAGAGGATGACATAAAGGAATTAAATCACTACATTTTTTGGCTGCTTGTATGCCTGCAATACGTGCTACGGCAAAAACATCGCCTTTTTTATGTTTACCTGTAGTAATCAACTCAAAAGTTTCACTATTCATTTTAATGAAACCTTGCGCTGTGGCTGTACGTGAGGTCATCGCTTTTTCAGTGACATCAACCATATTCGCTTCACCGTGCTGATTAAGGTGGCTTAATTCCGGTGATGAAGAAGTTAAATTACTCATTAGCCACGAGTCTCACACTGTTCAGCTGAAATATTTAAATGAGGTACAAAATTACATGGTCTGTGACTCGCATCAAGCTGCTCTTTAATAACTTTGTCCCATGCTGTTTTACAAGCATTGGTTGAACCAGGCACACAAAGCACAACTGTTTTATTTGCAATGCCACCAAAGGCGCGAGATTGAATAGTTGATGTGCCTATTTCAGCTAATGATACATGACGAAATACTTCACCAAAACCTTCAACATTTTTATCAAACAATGGCATTAGTGCTTCAGGAGTATTATCACGCTCAGTGAATCCTGTACCGCCTGTTGAAATAATCGCGCTGATATTACTATCAGCAATCCATTTAGATACTTGTGCACGTAGCTGATAAACATCATCAATAACAATCGCTTTATCAGCTAATTGATGACCTGCTGCCGTTAAACGTTCAACCAGTGCTTGTCCTGAAGTATCGTTAGACTCATTACGTGTATCAGATACAGTTAATACTGCTATGTTTAAAGGGATAAATGTTTTTCCGCCGTGTGCCGACATAGTATTTCCTTTAGTCTTATATAAGTTAATGTATAAATGTTTAAGTAAACAAGCTTTTAAACGCTAAACTGTTTTACTGCTTGTTGCCATTGTTCAGGCGTATTGGTATTAAATAAAGCTTTTTCATCATCAACTTGAATTGCTTGATGTGGTACTTGTTGAAGTAGGGCTTTTATTGACGGCCCATTTTTTTTAGTTGTTTTTCCTGATATTTCATCGCTATTGTTTTCTAAATTTTTAGAAAAAACGTTCGAGAAAAATAGTTCCACGTAGGTGCTATTTGGTAAATATAACGGAATATTATGTTTTTTAAAGTAAGTGGCTTTTTGGCTTAATTCACCGCTAATACGCAATTTTTTTAATACTTCTGCTGACATAAAGGGTAGGTCAACAGGAAGTATTAACAATGATTTAGTGAGAGGGAAGCGTGATAAAACACTATAAATGCCACCAACAGGGCCACATTGTTTTATCTTGTCTGGTATGTCGTATTGATCGCCACTTACAATAATATTATTGATACCTGACTTAATGAGTAATTGCTTAGAAAAATTAAGCATGTCAGTAGTATTATGGCGTAGCTTTGCTTTATCTTGCCCCATGCGAGATGACAAACCACCTGCTAGTAACACACCCATGCATTCATCATTTGAAAAGTTACTGTTAAAGTTGGTCATGTTAGCCACCTAACATGGCCAAGTGTTTAGTGCCACCAGTGAGTTTATCATGCAAAAAATGAGCAGCTTTCTTATCACCTAATAAGGAAAGTATTTGAGCTTGTAAGGGCTCAATGTTATCTGATTGTAATTGCTCACGTAGCGATAAGCCATTTTCACCAAATAAGCATAAATGTAGTTTTCCTGAAGAGCTAACACGTAAGCGATTACAACTATCACAAAAATCGGTGGAGTACGGCATAATCAAACCAATACGACCCTGGTAATCAGGATGATAAAACTCTTGTGCTGGGCCTGCAGATCTGTCTTGAATAACAGGCAGCCAACCATCAAGAATTAAGTTTTGTTTAATACGAGAGCCTTGAACATGCTGCGCATCAAAGAAACTTTGGTTGTCACCTGTTTGCATTAGTTCAATAAAGCGTAACGTGACGGGTGTATCTTTTAACCAATCCAAGTAACTTTGAATATTTCGCCCGCTATATTCACGCATTAAAACGGTGTTGACTTTGACTGTTGGTCGACCATCAGCAAGTGCCATATCGATACCTTTTAAAATGGTATCTAATTTATTATGGCCAGTGATAGCTAGAAATTGACGAGGATCTAAACTATCAATACTGATATTTATTGCATCAATTCCTGCGTCTAACCACTGAGGTAAATGCTCTGGTAATTTAAAACCATTACTAGTAATAGCAACCTTTTTAATACCTTGCGTTTGTTTACATTGAGAAATAATGTCAGGTAAGTCTTTACGCAGTGCAGGTTCGCCACCGGTAATACGGATTTTTTCTGTGCCTAAGCTAGCAAAAGCAGTCGTTAAACGCTTTATTTCAGCGAGGGACATAAAGTCTCGTGGAGTATCACATTGATAGCCGTCAGGCAGGCAGTAGTTGCAACTAAAGTTACATACATCAGTGATAGAGAGGCGCAGATAATAAAATCGGCGGCCGAAATTGTCTGTTAACATGTCACCTTTCCAAATGTGGGAGGCTAACGTGTTTCCTTGTTAACCCTGGTAGTAAGTGGTTTACAATACCTACTACGGCTTATAACTACTTAACCATCATTTGAAAAATGTTAGTGTTAGCAATTACAGCTCGGTGTAAAATTATTTTTAGTCGTATGACTAAAATTGAGTATATATCATTTATTGGCAAATATCGTAATTGATTTTGAATTTGATTATTTTGATTAACATCAATAAATAGCTAATGCGATCTGTTTGTAAGGTTAAATTGCTATTACTTTCTGTTAAAAGTAGGCGATACTAGCGCCATTAAAAATAGTTATTAGTTTAAAGTTAAGTGAGTACCTTATGTCTGATTGTTGTTCTGCCCCTGGTTTGCTGCCGTTTGAACAGGCAATGCAAAATATGTTGTCACAAATAACCCCAGTTACTGAAACTGTTAATATCGCTATAGATAAGGCGATGAATTATATATTAGCAGAAGATATTTCTAGTCCGTTGAATGTGCCTAATCATGATAACTCAGCAATGGATGGTTATGCATTTGCACTTGAAAGCTTAACGCAAAGTAAAATATTAACCTTAGTTGGGCGCTCAATGGCAGGGGCTCCTTATGAGGGGAAGTGTGAGATAGGTGAATGTATTCGCATTATGACAGGGGCTAAAATGCCATCTTGTTGTGATAGTGTTGAAATGCAGGAGAATGTGCAAGCCAATGATGAATCTATTACCTTTTTACAGGATAAAAAGCTTGGATCTCACGTGCGCAAAGCAGGTGAAGATATCCAGATAGGACAAAAAGTATTACCAACAGGGCACAAATTATCTGCGGTAGATATTGGTATTTTAGCTTCACTAGGTGTTAGTGAAGTACAAGTTTATCGTAAGTTAAAAGTTGCGGTAATTGCTACTGGTGATGAACTTAAACTCCCAGGACAAGCATTAAGCTCTGGAGATATATATGAGAGTAATAGCTTTGTCTTACGTGGTATGTTAGAAAAACTTCATGTTGATATTATTGATTTTGGTGTTATTGAAGATGACTTTGAAGCGATCAAATCAGCATTTATAAGTGCGGATGAGCAGGCTGATGCTGTTATTTCTTCTGGTGGTGTTTCTGTTGGCGATGCTGATTATACTAAAACTGTTTTAGATGATTTAGGTGAAATAGGTTTTTGGAAAATAGCAATAAAGCCAGGAAAGCCTTTTGCTTTTGGTAAATTACCTAATAGTGTATTTTTTGGTTTACCGGGCAATCCAGTATCGGCATTAGTAACCTTTCATCAATTAGCGTTAGTTGCGTTAACTAAAATGCAAAATTCACAGCCATTAAAACGAACAAAGTTAAAAGTGAAATGCATTAGTGATTTGAGAAAGTCTCCAGGACGTTTAGATCTTCAACGAGGAATACTAACAGTTAGTGAGCAGGGTGAAAATATTGTTGCCTCTACGGGCGCGCAAGGCTCAGGCATCTTATCTAGCTTGGCACAGGCTAATTGCTTTATTGTTCTGCCATCTGAAAAGGGATCGGTAAGTGCAGGTGAAATTGTAGAAGTACAACTATTTGATGAGTTTATTTGTTAGTTATTTTAAGAGACCTAAGTAAAACTTAGATCGCGAAAATAATTACCGACTATCCTGATAATAAAAAGGCTTTAAGGTATGTATACCTTAAAGCCTTTTTTACAATTGCTCTAATATTATAGTTGAGCGAAACACTTAGCCGCAGCTTCAAGTGTCTGTTCAATAAGATCATCGCTATGTGCAGTTGATAAAAAGCCTGTTTCAAATGCTGATGGCGCAAGATAAACACCATGCTCTAACATTAAGTGAAAGAAACGATTGAATTTCTCACTATCACAAGCCATAACTTGTTCAAATGTTGTAATAGGTTGCTCATCATCAGTAAAGAAAAAGCCAAACATAGCACCAACATAGTTAATGCTTAAGCTAACACCATGGCGTTCAGCTGCAGCTTTTAGTCCCATGGCTAACTTTTCAGTGCTAGCACTTAGTTGCGCATGCTTATCGCCTTTCGATAATTCAGTTAATGAAGCAAGGCCTGCAGCCATTGCTATAGGGTTTCCAGAAAGAGTACCCGCTTGATAAACTGGGCCAACAGGAGCTACATAATCCATAATCTCTTGTTTACCACCAAATGCACCTACAGGCATACCACCGCCAATAACTTTACCTAAAGTGGTTAAATCGGGTTTGATATTGTAATGTGCTTGTGCGCCACCTAATGCAACACGAAACCCTGTCATAACTTCATCAAGAATTAATACTGTTCCGTATTGATCACACACTTCACGTAGGCCTTCAAGGAAGCCTTTAACCGGAGGAATACAGTTCATATTACCAGCAACTGGTTCAACGATAATACAAGCTATTTCATCAGGGTATTTAGCAAATATTTCTTTTACTTGCTCGATGTTGTTATAGCTAACCGTTAAGGTGTGCTTAGCAAAGTCAGCAGGAATACCCGGAGAGTTAGGTACACCAAAAGTTAATGCACCAGAACCTGCTTTTACTAATAATGAATCAGCATGGCCAT
This sequence comes from uncultured Colwellia sp., assembly GCA_964022585.1. Classification (GTDB taxonomy): domain Bacteria; phylum Pseudomonadota; class Gammaproteobacteria; order Enterobacterales; family Alteromonadaceae; genus Colwellia. The sequence continues at coordinate 14,326 of CAXIBS010000002.1, read as the reverse complement.
GGTAACACCCTTCAAATTTTAAAATTTTATCACGATTGGTATAACCACGAGCTAAGCGAATAGCACTCATGGTTGCTTCAGTACCAGAGTTAACCATGCGAAGAGATTCCATTGAAGGTACTAGTTCACGTACTTTCTCAGCGGCAGTTATTTCTAACTCTGTTGGTGCACCAAAACTTAAACCATTTTGAGCTGTGCTGATAACGGCTTCTAAAATAGCAGGGTGGTTATGACCTAAGATCATTGGTCCCCATGAACCGACATAATCAATGTAAGCATTATCGTCAGCATCATAAATATAAGCACCTTCAGCACGCTTAATAAACGGCGGTACACCACCTACTCCTTTAAAAGCACGTACAGGAGAGTTAACGCCACCAGGAATTACTTTACTCGCTTGAGAAAATAACTCTTCTGAATTACTCGTTACTAAATTTGTTGTTTGGTCCATAAATTTACTCTTTGTTTTTCACAGATTAATTACTTATGCTGAAAATAGTCCTTTCTCACTTAGTGAGCTAATAAGTTCAACAGTATTATTGTTAATAAAATAGATGATTAGCGCTTTCTAGTGTGCCAATTCACTTCTTTTTCGTATTGGGATAATTGTTCTTCTACGCCGAGTGTTAAGGCGAATAATGCCATGCGAACTAACACACCATTTTGTGCTTGCCTGAATATGGCTAAACTATCTAAATCATTTAAATCAATGTCTAGCTCATTTGCTTCTGGACGAGAGTCTCTTGGTAGAGGGTGCATAATTACGGTGTTTTCGCGGCAATATTTTTGATAAACGCTCTTGTTTAAACTGAAATGGCCACGATATAAGTCTGCTTCATCTTTACTAGCAAAGCGCTCTTGCTGAATGCGTGTTTGATAAATAACATCACAAGATAAGTTGCCAGCCATAGTGTCGGTGATAATAACTTGATGGCCTGCATTTTCTAGTGTAGATACTACACTCTCTGGCATTTGTAATGCGGTTGGTGAAACCATTGTTACCTTGACATTATTGTAAAGGCTAAGCAGCTTTGATAAAGAATGTACTGTTCGACCATGTTTTAAATCTCCCATCAGAACAATATCAAGGTTATCTAGCCCTTTATGAAAGTGCATCATTTCAGATTGTATTGTGAATAAATCAAGAAGCGCTTGTGTCGGATGCTCATTTGCTCCGTCGCCGCCATTAATCACTGGCACAGTACTCCCTTGAGCAAACTGCTCAACAGAGTGCATTTGCGGGTGGCGCATGGCAATAACGTCTGAATAACCGCTGATAACTTGTGCGGTATCAAACAATGATTCACCTTTACTCAATGATGAGTTTTCTTGTCCAACTGTTTCTCTTACATAACCACCTAATAGATTGAAGGCAGTACCAAAACTTACTCGAGTGCGAGTACTTGGTTCGAAAAATAAATTGCTTAGAATTGCCCCTTCAAGAACTGTACAGCGCTTTTGACGAGCTGCATACGGGGCCATTCGTGCGGAAATATCTAATATTCTGGCGATTGCTTCGCGGTCAAGTTGCGAAACAGATAAAATATGACTGCCTTGAAAATTCATCATAGTGAAAACATTCGAGAAAAAATTTGACGAAATATAGCACACAAAAGGCCATTTAACGACCTTTTGTGTGCAGGTTTACATTTTGTTGCCTATTTTTTGCGAAGGCAGATAATTGCCATAAATATTAGTGAAAACCAAGCGATGCTACCGCCACCTGAGCTAGTGTTTTGTGTTGTTGGTGGTGTAACTACTGGAGTCGGCGTAAAAACAACATTACGAAGGTGCGCATTGTCTTCTCCAGCCGAAGTTGATGCATCTTTTTCATATACCCAGGTAATAATGTGTTCACCTGAACCAAAACTCACAGACTCTTGTTGGTAAGCAACTTCACCCGAAATAAAGCTAATTAACTCGCCATCCATATATAAATAAAGGGCATCGTAAGGACTTGCTGGATCATCTGTATTTTCTTCTGAAGATACCGACCATTCAAAAGATAATTCACCGCCCCCTGCAACTGTTACTAAGGCGATACTTTGTTGTTCGTCGCTAATATTACCACTAACTATGGCAGCTTCGGTGTTATCAAGTTGCCATGCTGAGTTATTATCACTACCACCACTATACCAAGTTAATGCGCTATTAGAGCTTGATAATTGTGTTTTTATTTCGCTGGCAAGCGCAACCGTGCGAGCTACAATATGAGTAGAACTTGTTGGAATTGCACCATTATCTGAGATGATATTTATTCTTGCGCTATGTTTGCCTACTTGTGCAGCATCATAACTAACTTCTAATGTACAAGTGGCGCCTGCAGCTAAACTACTACAATTATTATTTACGATAGTAAAATTAGGGTCGCCAGTAACTTCAAAAGTAAGGTTGGTACTTAATGCGCTATTATTGACTACGTCCACACTTGCTGTTTGTGGTTTATTCATTGCTTGAACTGTAAAATCAAGGGTTTGATCAATCGCTATACCTTGGCTGATTTCATTAATCCATTCTTCAAAAACAGCAGTACGAGTATAAACACCAGGGAAGCCTTCTGCAGCACAACCTATTCCCCAGCTTACAACACCAATTTGTTGCCAGCCTTCATTAGTGTTAATCATTAATGGGCCACCACTATCTCCTTGACATGAGCCTTTATCACCGCCTGCTACAAATGCACAAATCATTGCATCTGTTACACCGGTTTGATCCGTAGTAAATCTACCACCAAAGGTATCAGAGAAAGATTGTGCCAGAATACTTTTACATTCTTGGTTAGTGCTAAGTTGTAAATCTACTTGATGTAATACATCTGGGAAATCTGCTGTTGGACCCTCATTCGGTTTGTAGCCGAGTGTGCCACCCCAACCCGCAACTGTTACGGTATCGTTTTGTTGTGCAAATTGTTCTGTTTCAGCTGAATTAACTAAAGTTATCGCAGGGTTATCTACACTATCGACTAACTCTATTAAGGCTATATCATTGTCTAGTTCAACATTAAGTTGATAATTAGGGTGCATGTATATACGTTTGATCGCTTTGGCATTTTCAGCGCCGTTACTTAAGTCATATTCACCAACGTTTACCTTCAGAAGTTCAGCAGAAACGCCTTCTACACAATGGGAAGCTGTTAGTACCCACTTATCGCCAAGAAAAGAAGCGCCACAAGTAGATGACTGCACTGTAGAAGTGCCCGCAGCAACAGTTAAGCTGGCACTTACGCCGATACTTTCTTGTAAAGTTTTGCCGTCAGTTTGAGTGATTGAAACGGCAGGTATTGTGCCTGAAAAATCTTCACCTAATGTGCCATTAAAGCTGCCTGCTTCCTTATTAAAAATAATTGCGCCAATCCCACCGCCAGCTTGACAGTTTGTAACTTTTTCAGCAAAAGTACTGGTTCCACGTTCAATTAAGCATATTTTATTGCTTGCATCAGCACATTGAGTGTCACCAATACCACAATCAACTAAATTACCTGTCGCATTGCCAAGAACACCGCCTGATAAATATTGGCTTTCATAGCTTGTGTTGTTAACCGTTAAGGTAGTTGCAATGTTACTTGAGGTATACACCAGTGCTGACATCCAAGGCCATTGTTCTTCAGCGGCAACTTTACCACCAACAATTTTAGGTTTTACTGGAACTAATGATGTACTTTTTGCCAAGCTAAGATCGCTGCTAAAAGCGGCGCATAGAGAAGCTGATAAAAGGGCGAGTTTTAAATAATGTTGCATTGTTGAACCTCTAACTGCAGTTTATGAGCTACTGAAAAAATAAGCTAAAACTGCAGGGTTGTTAATGGATTGTTATATTTGCGTGTTAAAAATACGTGACTTTTAAACTCAGAGCAATAACTATTCAACAATATATTGAGAACTTTATTTAGTACTATGAAAGGTTTAGCTACAAGCTAGCTTAAATTGGCTTAACATAAGCAAGAATAATAATTGCGAATAGTGCTAATACAGGTATCTCATTAAAAATACGATAAAACTTTCCAGAACGCGTATTTTTGTCTGATGCAAAGACCTTTAAAAGCTTAAAGCAATAGCCATGATAACAAAGTAAGATAATGACTAATGTTAACTTTATATGTAGCCACTTTGCAGCGACAAACCATGCAGAACCATATGCATATATGAGTAATGAACCAAACAATACGGTTAAAATAGCGAAGGGAGTTATGAAATAAAGTAAGCGTTTTTCCATGCCTTTTAATTGCTCGGCAATTTCAGTTGAAGTTGTTTCAGCATGATTAACAAACAAGCGAGGTAAATAGAAAATGCCAGCAAACCAAGCAACCATAAAAATAACATGGAACGCTTTTAGCCATAATAGGTGATTAATTAAAAACTCATTCATTACTTTAAATATCCTTTAATTTACTCATATAAAGCAGTAATTTATTGCTCAATATAGGTTGGTTTTCCAATGATTAATTTACCTGTAACAAGGTATTGTCTAATTTGTTCAAAAGTAACTATACCGACAATGTCATTAATATTATCTTGATATATATAGACAGCACCACACCGCTCTGCAATTAACAGTTGGTATGCTTCAGCTAGTGTTGCTTGATGAGATATAGGAATGAGTTTATGCAAACACATATTGTCAGCAGCTTGGTAAACATGCCCATCTTCAAAGGGTATTGCAGCTTCTGAAGTGTCAAGGGCGTTATTTGTTAATGAAGTTTCTTCATCAAACTTAGCCCAATGATAGCTAGTAACTTTTATTACTTTTTTATTCTTGATAATATTTTTAACCGTTTTAAGTACTACTGGAGTATCAATGTTGCTACTTGCTAACACGCCCGCGAGAGATTGCTTTGATGCTTGTTCAATTAATTCAAACTTTTCAATCATCAAGCCTAAAACACCAATTTTTTGTAATGTTTTTTCAACAGGAGGTTTACTGTAAATTAGGTTTTGAACATCTAGTTGCATAGTGAATATTGAGCGGTTTTTAAATAGCTGGCCAGAGACAATGCTTGAAATAGTAATTACCGTCATTGCAGGTATAATTATTTCTAGTTGTCCAGATAGTTCAACAACCGCTAATAATGCAGCCAAAGGTGCATTTAAACTAGCAGCCATAAATCCAGCCATTCCCATTAAAATAAAGTCACTACCTAAATGCTCTCCAGGATAAATTTGCATAGCGAGTGCGCCACTTAAAGCCCCTGCTATTGCGCCAATACCAACAATTGGACCAATTATTCCACCTGGAATGCCTAAACCGAGTGCAAAAGTGGTCATTAAAAACTTGGCAAGCAGCAAACCTAACAATAACTCTACTTGCCAGTTACTTGTTAAAGATACATCTACAGCACTTGCACCAGCTCCCATTGCGCCTGGGATTAAGTAACCTAAACTACCGGTAATCAATGCTGCGACCATAAGCCTTGGTACAATGTGAACTTTTGCACTGTGTTGAATAATGCTAACTAAGGTTTTATTAAATGCGGCTGCTAGTAGCCCTAAAAAAATAGCTAAAATGACTAATGGAACATAATGTTGCTGAATTAGTTCGATTTTGTGAAGATATTCAAAATTATGTGAAACATCAAAAGCAAAGGTAGTCACAAATGAACCAACTAATGATGCGAGCATGATGGGAATAAAAATATGCACCTTATACTCTCGCATAATTACTTCCATCACAAAAATTACTGCAGCAATAGGGGTGTTAAAAGTAGCTGATATGCCAGCAGCAATACCACATGCACATAAAGTGCGTGTACTATTATGGGGAAGCTTTAAAAAATTGCCTAAATAGCTACTACACGCAGCTCCTAAGTGCACAGCGGGACCTTCTCTACCAACTGAAAAACCAGAAGCTAATGCTATTGCGCTTCCAAAAAATTGATTGAAAGTATTCTTAAATGGAATAACACCGTGGGCAACCTTTAAACGATGCAATACAAAAGGAATTCCTGTTCTTAAGTATTGATAGCCCGTTAACCAAGCAAAAAATAATATAACCAAAGAGCCAATGATTGGTAAATCAAAACGACTTATGTCATCTAAAGTGGTATAGTCGTCACGTTTAACTAAGTAGAGTTGCTGAATTGCTTCAATAGTTAAGGTAAACAAAACGACTAACAATGCCGATGCAAAACCACCTATAATGGCAAGTAGACATATTTGCCATGAGGTTTTTGGTAATGCTAAATGTTTTCTTACTGCGTTAAGAACTTTCATTATTATTGGTAACTAGTGTCGCTTTATATTATTTTTATTGGATTATTATACGTTAGACATGAATTGGTTAGCAAAAATAAATCTTTCTGTAGTTATTGCACGTTTAGGGCTGTTTAAATCGGCACTTTTTTTAATTAGCTTAATACTCATTTGTTTGTTTACAGGTTATCGGTTCGGCAACTTCTATCATAACTTTCAAGAAACAACATTAGCACAACAAAAAGAACGCCTTGAATATTTATATAAAGAACAAGCGTTGCAAGTTGAGCGCATTAATATGTTAGAAGTTGAGCTGGCTGTTGAACAACTCGCTAATAAAAATGCACAAATTGCATTAAAACAAATTGCAGATGAATCTTTTCAAGTTAAAAAACAATTAGGTTTTTATGAAAAAGTAATGGCCCCTGAAAAAGGCGCTAATGGTTTAGTGATAGACAATGTTACATTTTCGGCCAGTAAAAGTCCTGAGCATTATAACTTTCAAGTGACCCTAGTGCAGCAGAAGCTTAAAAAACGTTATGCTAAAGGGTATGTTGATTTAATTGTAAAAGGTAGTTTTGAAGGTAAGCCAAGCCAATTAAAACTGTCAGATATATCTGATTTAACCAAAAAAAACTTATCTTTTAGTTTCAAATATTTTCAAGTTATTTCTGGTGCCTTTACATTACCCATTGGCTTTGTTGCTGAAGAAGTACAAGTGGCTGCAATTTTGACCAAAAGTAAATGGCAAAAATATCAAAAGCTTAACAAAACACTACTTTGGAATTTAGAATAATACTTGATTAAATTAGTCAGGTTTAAGATAATTGCAAATATATATATTGTTTCCCTTATTTTTAAGTAGAAAGTAGAGTTCTATGTCTGATCCAATCGAAAATCCAGAGTTACCCATTAAATTCACTGATTCAGCAGCTAAAAAAGTGTTGTCATTGATAACAGAAGAAGAAAACCCAGCATTAAAACTAAGAGTTTATGTTACGGGTGGCGGTTGTTCTGGTTTTCAGTATGGCTTTACTTTTGATGAAAAAGTTAATGATGGGGATATGACTATTGATAAACAGGGGGTAACCATGGTTATTGACCCGATGAGCTTACAATACTTAGTTGATGGCGAAGTTGATTACCTTGAAAGTTTAGAGGGCAGTCGCTTTGTTGTAAATAACCCTAATGCTTCTACAACATGTGGTTGTGGTTCATCTTTCTCTATCTAATTTTTACTACATTTAAGCAAGTCATTATTTTTTCAGAATAAAAATTTTTACTGACTTGCTTTATTCGCTCACCTATTATTTACTTATCCTTCCATCAATAACATAGTAATAATGGTATTCATATCAAGATCAAACTCCTCTGCTCGAACACTTTTAACGATAAAGTCATCTGTGTCTGTTAGATCTATGTCCTGAGTGTCAACATACTGATTTAAGTTAACGCTATAAAATGAGCGTACTTTAGGTTGTATCGGCGCATCATTATTTCGTTGTTCTACAATCGCTAATTTTTTAGACTCTAATTGTACAAGTGAGCCGATTGGGAAAACTCCAATACACTTAATAAATTGATCTACTAACACAGCATCAAGATGATTACTTTTGGCTAATTCACGTAAAATTGAAAAGGCTTTACTATGGGTAAAACCTTCTTTGTAAACACGGTTTGCTGTTAAAGCATCAAATATATCGCAAATTGCAATCATGCGACCATATTGGTTAATATCTTCTCCTTTTACCTGAAAAGGATAACCTTCACCATTTAGTTTTTCGTGATGTAAAGCTGCAATTTCCAAACTTAACTCGTTAATACCGGGAGTTTTTTTAATAATATCTATTGAATGATTAGCGTGAGTTTTCATAATAGTAAACTCTTCGTCTGTTAATTTTCCCGGCTTGTTTAATACACTGTCAGGAATTTTTATTTTGCCTATATCATGTAAAAAAGCGCCAACACTAAGGTGCTGAACTATTTCTTTACTTATTTTTAAATGATGGGCAAATATAGTGATATAAATAGCAACAGCAACAGAGTGCTCTAATAAATATTCGTCTTTTTCACGGATATTTATCATACAAGCTAAAGAGTCTGGATTATTAAATATTGCATCTACAGACTTGTTTGTTACCTTTAAAACAGGGTCTAAATCGACAGTCATACCACTTAGTGCTTGGGCAAAAAGCTGTTTTTGAATATCTTTTGACTCATTAAATATAGCTTTAGCTTCTTCAATTTCAGCTTTTACCGTCGTTTGATCTTTTTGATTATCATTGCTGCTTTCATTTGAAGGGGGATTGAAAATAGTTTTACTATCATCAATAAATACAGAGATAACTTGCTTACTCTTGAGGTGATTAATGACTTTGTCGCTTTTAATGTGCCCTGGAGCGCTTAATGAAAAATTACCATTTTGTTTAGCAATTTTTGTCACATAATGACCGACATTTAATTCGGTAAGTTGCTTTTCTACAATCATTTAATGTGTGGCCAATTAACTTCAATGTTATAAGACTATAATTATTCATACTAACGAGTTTTTATCATTTACACAATTTATGTTAACACTCGCACTTAACTTTATTTTCGCTACCTGTGCGGACTGTGGCCTTTAAATTGCATTATCATAAAGCACTAACGTAATATAATCGTTTAGTTTTGTGTTTGTTTGCCGATAACTAGTAAACGTTATGACTTTGTTTAATTTTTAATTTCGACTATTGGGATTACCATGCGTACTTTATTTTTCATCTTCTTTATGTTGTTTTTGCCTTTAGTAAAAGGGCAGAATTTAACAGCGGTGCAAATTTACACAGATGATCAGCTATTAAATTTAATAAAAGAAAATAAACATTTAAGTCAAGTGGTTATAGATGAGTGTCAGTTAGTACAAGATATTGAAGCACGCGCTATTAAGGCTAAAATGCCTTCTTATCAATTTTTATGGGGCGATATGCTAGCCTATGGCGTTTGTGTTAAAAAAGATATTCCTTTAGGGTTACACTATATGCGTTTGGCAGCAGATCAAGGTTTGGTTGAAGGAATCGAGCAACTTGGACGTTATTATCATCTTGGTAAGTTTATGCAGGTAGATATAAATAAAGCTATTTCTTTTCTAAAAGCTGCCGCAGCTATGAATAATCTTGCCGCTCAAATGCGTTTGGCATCAATATATCAACAAGGTTATGGTAGTCCTCTAGACTATCCATCTCTATATTCTCAGTTACACCATGCAATAACAGATGATAAAAAAGAGCATAAGAAGATTGCTCGCTTATTGACTCAGTTGGCAAGTAAAATGCCTGATAAAGTTGTAAATGCATCTAAAAGAAAAAGTTATACAAATTAGTTGTAGATAATTATTGCAGAGTTAACCATCATGAAATAAGAGTTTGTGGTATACTGCGGCGCAATTAAACTATCAAAAACACTCAATTATTGTGACTTTTAAAGATCCCCACGCTAAACGTGAAGCGAAAAAATATGAGAAGCCAGTTGCTTCTCGTGAACTATTACTTTCAATCATTGAAAAAAGTTCTCCTCCGCCAACATTTAAAACGTTAGCTAAGACACTAAAATACCAAGAAGATCATTTCCTTATTGGATTAAAACGTCGCCTACGCGCTATGGAAAATAGTGGACAACTTGTTTTTAATAAGTTTAAACAATACGCAATACCTGAAAAAAACAGTTTGATAACAGGAACCGTTATTGGTCATAGGGATGGTTTTGGCTTTTTCTCACCAGAAGATCCCGCACAAAAAGATAAACGCGGTAAAGACTTTTATATTTCTTCCCATGAAATGCAAAGGGCATTTCATGGGGATGTTGTGCAAGCTATTTTAGTTGATCGCGCTGATCGAAAAGGCCGTCAAGAAGTTAGAATTTTAAATATAGTAGAGCCGAGAAAAGCGCCTATAGTAGGACGCTTTTATGTAGACCATCATGTTTGTTCAGTTGTGCCAGAAGACACCAAAATAAAGCAAGAAATTCTTATTGATCCTAAAGCTAAATTAGGTGCGCGTCATGGACAAATGGTGGTAGTTGAATTAGTACAAAGACCAACTAAGCGTTCATTGGCTATTGGTAAGGTACTTGAAGTTTTAGGCGATCACATGGCTCCAGGTATGGAGATAGAAATAGCTTTACGAGCACATGACTTACCTCATCAATTTTCACATGAAGTGCAAGCTGAAACTGCTTGTATAAAGGATGAAGTTGAAGAGTCGGCAAAGCTCCCTCGTAAAGATTTACGTGACTTGCCATTGGTTACTATTGACGGCGAAGATGCTCGTGATTTTGATGATGCCGTTTATTGTGAGCCTAAAAAGTCTGGAGGCTGGCGTTTATGGGTTGCTATTGCCGATGTTAGCTACTATGTTCGCCATGGTAGCGCATTAGATGATGAAGCAATTTCTCGTGGTAATTCTGTGTATTTTCCTAGCCAAGTTATTCCGATGTTGCCAGAAAAGCTATCTAATGGTCTATGCTCTTTAAATCCTGATGTTGATCGCCTGTGTATGGTGTGTGAAATGACAGTAAGTGGTGCTGGTAAGCTCTCAGGAAGTAAATTTTACCCTGCTGTTATGCGTTCACATGCACGCTTTACTTACAGCAAAGTTGCTAAAATTCTTGATGGCGATGAAGCACTAAGAAATGAATATCAAGCTCTTGTTCCAGATTTAGAACATTTAAAAGATATGTATTTATCATTAAGTGATGCCCGTAGTAAACGTGGTGCTATTGCATTTGAAACAAAAGAATCTTTATTTCTTTTTAATGATGATAAAAAGATAGAAAGTATAGTACCGCTGATTCGTAATGATGCGCATAAAATTATAGAAGAATGTATGATTTTAGCGAATGTTGCCACAGCAAAGTTTATTGAAAAAAACAAAAAGCCGGGATTATTTCGAGTACATGATAAACCGAGTGAAGATAAATATAATAACTTTGTTAGTTATTTGTCTGAACTTGGTATTTCATTACCTCAAAGAGAAGAACCTGAACCAAAAGATTATTGTGATATTTTAGCAAAAGTTGCAGATCGTCCTGATCAAGAACTAATACAAACTATGTTGCTTCGCTCAATGCGCCAAGCTGTTTATCAAAGTGATAACCTTGGGCACTTTGGTTTAGCGTTACAGTCTTATAGTCACTTTACTTCGCCTATACGTCGCTACCCAGATCTTGTTGTACACAGAGTAATCAAAAGCATTTTGCAGCAGCAACTTAACGAAAGTGAGCCCGTAACCGCCAATGCTGGTTTATATGATTACAAACTAGAAAAAGTGATTGAACTTGGTGAACATTGCTCGATGACAGAACGCAGAGCAGATGAAGCAACACGAGATGTTAGTGATTGGCTAAAATGTGAGTTCATGCAAGATCATGTTGGCGATAGCTTTGTTGGTGTTATTAGCACAGTGACTAATTTTGGTCTATTTGTTCGCTTACAAGATTTACATATCGAAGGCTTAGTACATATTACTGCTCTTGGTCGAGATTATTATCATTATGATGATGTTCGTATGTGCTTAACGGGTGAGAATAGTGGTATTAAATACCGAGTTGGAGACGTAGTTACAGTTCAAGTTGCTGCGGTTAATTTGGATGAAAAGAAAATTGATTTGATCATGGAGTTTAAAGGCGCTAACAAAATACAGCACTCAAGTCATAAGGCTAGTCAAAAGCCAAAAGCAAGTCCGAAAGCAAAGAAGCCTGCAGTTTCTAAAACGAAATCACCTAAAAAAGAAAAAAGCAAAGCTAAAAAACGTAGTGCACGTAAGAAGCGTCCAGGAAAAAATGCACGTAAAAATGCAAAACTAAATAAAAAATAAATTAGAACCAATTTTGAAATAAGCTGTACCTTAGTGCAGCAAAGGTAAATATCACATGGCAAAAAATGACGAATTAGTTTTTGGTATTCATGCAGTAAATGCTTTATTAACAAGTGCACCTGAACGTTTTATTGAAATATGGCTATTAAAAGGGCGAGAAGATGATCGCTTAATGCCCATTATTAACTTAACACGTAAATATGGTATTGCTGCGCAAATGGTACAACGAAAAGTGCTTGATGATAAAAGCCTTGGCGAACAACATCAAGGTGTTGTTGCGCGCGTGAAGCCGGGTAAAGTACTAAATGAAAATGATCTAGATGACATCATTATTAGTGCAGAGAAAAATGATAAGCCACCTTTTTTACTTATTTTAGATGGTGTTACTGATACACATAATTTAGGCGCTTGTATTCGCAATGCTGATGCGGCTGGAGTACAAGCTATTATTGTACCTAAAGATAATGCTGCACGTTTAACGGCTACTGTACGTAAAGTTGCCGTTGGCGCCGCAGAATTTGTGCCGTTAATTCAGGTAACAAACTTAGCACGTACAATGAAACACCTTCAAAAAATGGGGGTGTGGATTATTGGTACGGCGGGTGAAACTGATACTTGTATTTACGATGTTAAACTATTAGGGCCTATGGCATTAGTTATGGGAGCTGAAGATAAAGGAATGCGACGCTTAACCCGTGAAAACTGTGATCAATTAGTTAAATTACCTATGGCTGGAAGTGTTTCAAGCTTAAATGTTTCTGTGGCAACAGGAATTTGCTTATTTGAAATAGTAAGACAGCGCTTAGGTTAAGCTCTATTTAAATTATTCAATGTTATCCAAGGATGAACCTACATGAAAAAACTTTTTATTATTATTCTTTTGTTAATTGCTGGTATTTTTATCTCGCCTAAATTTATTGGTGAGATTGTTGAGAAAGAATATCAAATAGCGTTAGACAAAATTAATGAAAATCCTGCAATTACTATTCAATCGGCTACTTTCAATCGTGGTTGGTTTAGTGGTAGTGCGGTAATTAAAATGACGGTTTTATTTCACCATGAAGAAATTGATGATTTTAATATTACTGTTGAAGATGATTTATCTTTTGGACCGATAGTATTTACCGATGACGGTATAAGCTTTGCGTTAAGCCATTCTAAATCTAGTCTTAATTTTATTGATTTAACCGCTGAAAAAGAGATTGAAGATTTTATTAAGCATAAGGTACATATCTCAGCATTAATGACATTTTCTCGAGACATTATTACACGAATTTCTATAGATGAAGCCAGTAAAGAAGTTGATGGCAATACAATGGTATCAGCAAAAGCCTTTGGTGAATTTGTATTAGAGAATGAAAATAAACTCTATGGTGACTTTAATTGGGGTGGTCTTACAGCGACCACTGCTGAAGAAAACTTTATTATTGGACCTGTTAGTTTTTCGTTAGACCAAACGTTAGTTTCCGGAAGTTATTATCAAGGTAATGCTATTTCTACGGGGAACTTTGATTTTGTACTTTCTTCTATAGAATCTAAAGATGCTGCGAATACTCCTGTATTGTTAGTAAATAACGCACTTATTAGTGTTATATCATCGGTAGAAAACGACTTAATGGAAGTTAAGGTAAGTTATGCGATTGATAAATTAGCATCGCTGGGTCAACAGTTCGCAAATATTAATTTAGATTTTGTATTTAAAAACCTACACATTGATGTAATGCAAGATATAAATACCTTCCTAACCTCATTATCAGATGATGAAGCATTTAGTTCGTCGAATATGAATAAAATTTCAGCGTTAACTGCTAGCATGTTAGAGAATGATCCTGTTATTGAAGTTAAAGATCTTAGTGTAGAAACACCAAATGGAAAAATTTCATCTGCTATGCAAGTGAGAGTTAATAAAGCACATTATGACTCTTCAAATGTTATGTCCATTGTTGCTGCAATTAATGCAACAGCACAGGGTAAAGCGCCAATGGCATTTTTTACTCAGTTAGGCTTGCAGCCAATGATTGAAACTTACATTGAACAAGGCTTTCTTATCAAAAGTGAAGATGAAATAAGTGTGAATCTTAAGTATTCTCAAGGGCAATTAAACGTTAATGGCAATGTCATGTCATTGTAATGTTTGATTGCTTGCTTTTGTCTTTACTTTCTTCTATTATACGCGTCCTTAATTCAGCCTGAACTTTTTGTTCCTTGCCTCAACTGGTGTTTGGCTGAGCCAGATTATGAGGCTACAACCGTAAGGAGCTCGTAATGCGTCATTACGAAATCGTATTTATG
>CAXIBS010000001.1:0-170976 GCA_964022585.1 uncultured Colwellia sp. | reverse complement strand
GGCATTAATGATGTTACAGAAGTTGTTTACAATCCATCTTATGAGTTACTTTTTAGTGAAGAAACAAAAGCCGATCTAGAAGGTTTTGATAAGGGTGTAGTTACTGAGCTAGGTGCAGTAAATGTAGATACTGGCATTTTTACCGGTCGTTCTCCTAAAGACAAATACATTGTTCGTGATGACATTACACGTGATACCGTTTGGTGGTCAGATCAAGGTAAAAATGATAACAAAGCAATGACTCCTGAAACTTGGGATCATTTAAAAGGCTTAGTAACAACTCAACTTTCTGGCCAACGTTTATTTGTTGTTGATACTTTTTGTGGCGCTGATGAAGCAACACGCTTAAAAGTTCGTTTTATTACGCAAGTTGCATGGCAAGCTCATTTTGTTAAAAACATGTTTATTCGTCCAAGCGAAGAAGAATTAAAAACATACGAACCAGACTTCGTTGTAATGAACGGTGCTAAAACAGTTAATGATAAATGGCAAGAACAGGGTCTTAACTCTGAAAACTTTGTTGCATTTAACTTAACTGAAAAAGTACAGTTAATTGGTGGTACATGGTACGGCGGCGAAATGAAAAAAGGTATGTTCTCAATGATGAACTACTACCTTCCGCTTCAAGGTATCGCTTCAATGCACTGTAGTGCAAACGTTGGCGAAGAAGGTGATACTGCAATTTTCTTCGGTTTATCTGGCACAGGTAAAACAACACTTTCAACAGATCCAAAACGCCAATTAATTGGTGATGATGAGCATGGTTGGGATGATAATGGTGTATTTAACTTTGAAGGCGGTTGTTACGCAAAAACAATTAACTTAAGCAAAGAAAATGAACCAGACATTTACAATGCTATTCGTCGCGATGCGTTATTAGAAAATGTAACAGTTGATAGTGAAGGTAAAATAGATTTTGATGATAATTCAAAAACTGAAAACACACGTGTTTCTTACCCAATTCACCACATAGATAACATAGTTAAGCCAGTATCTCGTGCAGGTCATGCTAAGAAAGTAATTTTCTTAACTGCTGATGCTTTTGGTGTATTACCACCCGTTGCTAAGTTAACACCACAACAAACTGAGTATTACTTCTTATCAGGCTTTACAGCTAAATTAGCAGGTACTGAGCGTGGTATCACTGAGCCAACGCCTACTTTCTCTAGCTGTTTTGGTGCTGCTTTCTTAAGCTTACACCCAACACAATATGCTGAAGTATTACAAAAACGTATGTCAGCAGTAGGCGCGGAAGCTTACTTAGTTAACACTGGTTGGAATGGCACCGGCAAGCGTATTTCAATTAAAGCAACTCGTGCAATCATCGATTCTATTTTAGATGGTTCAATTGACGAAGCTGAAACAACTGTTATTCCAATGTTCAACCTAGAAGTACCAAATCAAATTTCTGGTGTTGAAGGTGATATTCTTGACCCAAGAAAAACTTATGAAGATGCTAACGAATGGCATAACAAAGCTGTTGATTTAGCTAACCGTTTTGTAAATAACTTCGATAAGTTCACTGACACTGAGAATGGTAAAGCATTAGTAGCTGCTGGCCCACAACTATAATTAGTTTCTAATTAAGTAAGCGGCTTAACGCAAAGACAAAAAAGGCCACGAATAGTTATCTATTCGTGGCCTTTTTGATTAATTAAAAACATTAAAACTTCAATGGCAAGCTGACCTTTGCTTGCAAACCGCCTTCTGCTTTATTCGACAGTTCAACATAGCCACCGTGAGTGTCAATTATTCGTTTAATAATAGCTAAACCTAAACCACTTCCTACGGCTCCTCTCGCTTTATCACCTTGAGTAAATGGTTGAAACAATCGTTCAATATCAGAGTCAGGAATACCTTCACCATGATCACTAACAATAAAATAGGCGACACTTTTCTGCTTATCAACACCTGTAAATATTTCTATATCACCTTCAGTGTAACGTAAAGCATTCTGAATTAAATTGGCCAATACTCGCTTTACTGCCACATGGCGCAATGGAATTTTAGGACAATCACCAGTATTAAGATGCATGCTGCGATTACTTGGCATTTCAACATTAGCAACCTCTTCTACCAATACATTTAAATCACCCAGCACTGCCTTATCTTTTGAGTCATGACGAATGTAATCAATAAACTGATCAATAATATTATTCATATCATTAATATCTGTTTCGATACCTTCTTTAAGAAACTCATCTTGTGCTGACATCATTTCACTAGCTAAACGAATACGCGTTAAGGGTGTTCGTAAATCATGAGAAATACCTGCCATTAATAAATTTCTATCATCTTCAAGTTGCTTAATCCCTTTTGACATATGATTAAACGCTTGAGTCACCGCCATAATCTCAGACGTACCATGCTCTTTTAACGGCTCAGGAAAATCACCTCGCCCCACATCTTCTGCAGCATGTTGTAATGACTTTAATGGTCTGTTAATTTGCCTGACAAAGAGCCAGCCTCCTGCAACACTCAATACACCAATAATTCCCAGAAAGAAAACCAACGGGGAGAAATTTGCTTCTTCTAATCCTAACAATGGAATTTTAACCCAAAGGTTAGGCGCTTGAGGGGGTCTTATCCAAAAAAGGTATTCATCGCCTTGAGATATTCGTACTTCAGCAGCCCCCCCAAGTAATAATGACATCTGCTCACTTCTATAAGGGTAATAGCCTGCTGAACCTAAGCCTAATCTTAATGCTTCTGCTTCTCGATATACGCCAATGCCTGTTTCATGATGAAAAGCTTCTGCCATTTTAGGGCTTAATTGCGCATCTTTTATATCAATAAAAACAACGCGAATTTGCTTAGCCAGTAATTGGTTTATTTGCTGCTGATTAGGCTCAATAACATATAATGCAAAAGATACATACGACACAACTTGATTAACAAACAGTAAAAAGCCAATTAATAAAACTGTTTGACCAAAGGCACTTCGAGGTAATACTTTCATAACAACATTAGTTCAACAATTAAGAAACTTCACCATCTGGCACAAAAACATAACCTAAGCCCCAAACCGTTTGTAAATATCGAGGTTTAGCGGGATCTGCTTCCAGCATTCGGCGCAAGCGAGAAACTTGTACATCAATACTACGTTCAAGGGCTGAGTAATCACGCCCTCGCGCTAAGTTCATTAATTTATCACGAGATAGTGGCTCTCTTGGGTGGGTAACTAGCGCTTTTAATACTGCAAATTCTCCACTTGTTAAAGGCATACTTATATCTCCTTTAACCATTTCTCGAGTAGCTAAGTTAAGGTGATAATCACCAAACGAAATAGCATTTTCTTCCATTGATGGAGCACCAGGTGCTTCATGTACACGACGACGCAAAACAGCTTTAATTCGCGCTAACAATTCTCGAGGGTTAAAAGGTTTAGGGATATAATCATCTGCACCTAACTCTAAACCAATAATACGATCAACTTCATCGCCTTTGGCTGTTAACATAACAATTGGAATATTATTATTTTGTTGGCGCAAGCGTCGACAAATAGATAACCCGTCTTCGCCGGGTAGCATTAAATCTAAGACTAACAAATGAAAGTTTTCGCGCTCAATCAACCTATCCATTTGTTCTGAATTAGCTGCACTTCGCACGACAAATCCCTGCTCAACCAAATAGCGCTCTAATAAAGAACGTAAACGCATATCGTCATCGACTACTAATATTTTTTGAGTTTCTTGGGTCATTCTCTTTCTCACAATACGTTTACAAATTAATATAGTGTTCATCTTACTATAAGTGATGTGCGTAGTGATTGGAAAGATTGAGCAGTAAATACCTACATCTATTTGTTACAATTTATGACGATAAGTCAATCATATAGAAGACATTGAAAAAAGTAAGTTACGTTAACTTATTTTAGATACTGAATTGCTTGTTCTGTTACACACTGAGTAAGACTCTTTTGGCGTTCACTACTTGATAGTGAAGCAATTGCTGAGTTAACCAGTTTCATCTTTGTTTGTCGTTCATCCACAGATAAGTGGGCTAATTGTGCTTGAAAACATCCCTTCAAACCAAAATTAATAGCAACTTCTGATTTTATGGAATCCTCACCTAAACATAACAGTAATTTTTGCGCCAAAGTGTTTTTATTCATCGTTAGAATAAGATCATTTAGCTGATAAGTTGTTGGCTCTGTTTTACGTTCAATATTACATGCATAAAACATATCCGCAACAGCAACGATAGGAATCAATTTTTGATGTTGTCCACTGAACTTTTGTTTTAACCAAGCATTGCGCTCTTGCGTACTTTGTTTACTATCTTCTTCTTGATTATAAGTTTTCGCGAAAGAAGTGCAGGTAAGAAAGACATAAAGTAACAAGGTAATGTATATTTTCATTAGGTTAAATTAACTTATTGGTCAACGTAAATAAATTATAGCTTCTTGATGTTTTAAAATCAGCTATCACGGTATCCACAGCTTTATCTCATTATACACATAGTTCTACCGCTTTGATCTAGCATACCTTATCCAAATATATATACCGCTTAACGATAGTAATATAAGTAAAACAGCAACGGCATCCATAAACAGAACACCTGCTAAACCTAAAATACGACCACTGTGTGCATCTAGTATAATACGTTCTAACGTTAAAAATTGTGAGCGGTAAGCCAATGCTGCTTGTTGTTTTTCTTGCAAGGAGGCAGGGTCTGTTACTATCCATTCAGGTTTTATTAGCGGATGTATATTTTGCCAAAGTAAAAAGTCACTATCACTTTGATAATACCCTGATGCTGTTTTAACAATAATCATATTATTATCAATTCTTAACGCTTCAATACCTTCTGGGATACCTGCTTCAACACCAAGTTGATCAAGTAATTCGCCCTGACCATCATATATATACAAATGGCTTTGACTAGCGATAACAAATATATTCATGATGGTATCATTCGAGATTTTAACGGTCATAGCACCAGCGCTAACTATATCAGTAGAGCTTTCTAACAATAGCTCTTCATCAAGCCAAACAACATTATTAGTTACTTGCAACAACCCTTTTTGATAAAAACGAATATCTTTAGGTGGTGCAATGCCGTAATGATCTAATAATAAGGTATTTTTAATTGGTAGATGGGCTAAAGACAGCGTTGTGGTGTGATTAAGTGCTACACCAGTAACAGATAAGAAAATAATAAAAAAAGCGGCTATTATGCCAAGTTTTCTGTGCCATTCTCGTAAATGACGAATTAAACGATTTTGTAGCGATTTTGATGGTTTCATTGCTGATATGATTAATTTAGCCTAGCGCTATTTTGCCGTATAGCTTTACTTTTGGCTAGTCATTATCAACTATCAGTTAACAACTTTAGTATTTAACCAAAGTGCTAAACGAGCTACTTTTGTTGTTGCTCTCACAGATAATGTTGCGCCAGTAATACCATCAATATGTTTATTTAGCTGAATATCGTTGTTCAGTGTCGCATGAATAAACTGTTGTGAAAAAAATTCATGTCGAACTTCATCTCCACGACTTTCTCTAAATGTTAATACTTTAAAGTGAGCAATTTGATCATTTTTAATGTGCACACCAATAGTGATCGGTTTTTCTTTGCCTATTTCATTCAAAATCCACACTGTTTGGTTGTCAGCTTGCCAGTAACGAATGCGCATACGCTTAAATTTATGCTGCAAAATATCAGCAACAGCTAATTTATCAGCTTTACTTAACCATAAAACTTTTGACTCAGGTTTGGTATTTACAAATGATTGACTAATAAAGTCAGCAGGAGTTTGATAAACACCTTTAGCTGCTATGCTCACTTGACTAAAAGCTATTGCCATAACAAACATAGTTAGAGAAAGAAGTTTATTCATATCATCACCTGCTATTTTTACAAAAAAGTGAATAGCATCTTATTGCTACTCACTTTTTAAAATATAATTAACAGCTTTAAAATAAGCTATTAATTAAAATTGATAACCAAAGCCTAAGTTAAAGCCTTTATCATCTTTAGCGCCGCCAAGATCTTCATAGTCAGCTTTTAACACTACATTTTCATGTAGGTAGTAGTTAACACCAACACTTGTTGATTCAACAGCTGTAGAAGCACTGTTACCCGCATTATTGTCATATTCCGAGTAGCGAGCAAATACACCTACTTTTTCATTAAACTTGTAAGAAGGCTCTACATAGAAACCTGTTTGTTCATCACGACCTAATGCTTTTGCTTCAGCACCATCGATGTCCCAACGTGCATATAAAGCGCGAACTGTGAAGTTATCAACTTGATAAATCGCATGTGCTTCTAATAATGTTGCCTCAGCAGTATCAATCGCAGCATCAAAGTTACTACCACCTTGAGTAATATCAGTTTGATACTGTACTGTCGCAGCTAGCTCTAATCCAGCAACACCTGTGTATTTAACACGACCAGTATAAGCAAGGTTTTCAGCAGTAGCTTTTGCAACTTTTTGACGGCCACCACGAATTTTAAAGTCATCACTTACTTCTAAACCGCTTGTTACAGCACCATCAATGCTAACGCCACCAGTAGGCTTATAGTTAAATGCTACACCCGCTTCCCACCAAGTAGCAGGGATAATGTTTTTCTCAACGCCGTTACGCTCAACACCGTAAAATGTTGGTGGCTCATGAGTTTCATTAATAATACCTACAGGGATTAAGAATAAACCAACTTTTGAACTAAGGCCTTCGTTAATATCAACTTCAACATACGCTTGTTCAAGTTCAACTTCTCCTGGCTTACCATCACCTGAAAGAGAATGCTCTAGTTCAAACTCAGAGAAAAAACGTACACTGTCACTAAATTCATGACCAATAAATAAAACAAAACGATGAAAATCAATTTTTGAATCACTATTATCGTAATTGTTATAGTGCAATTCTCCGTAACCACCAAGTGTAGTATTGCTAAACAGACCTTCTTCAGCAGTTGCTTCAACTTGGTCTGCTGTTGCATTAAGCTTTTGATCTGTTTCATTAAGACGTCTTTCTAAAGACTTTAATACTTTTTGCTGTTCTGCAATCACTTTACGTAATTCATCAGTTTCTTGATTCGCCATTGCTGCATTACTGGCAAAAAGGCCAACTAGTGCAGAAGCAATTAGTGTTTTTTTAATCATGTTTTAAGTTCCGATAAAAGTTATGTATTTTTATAATGCTAATAATTTAGCTAATCTGGTTGCTAAAAGAGGAGATTGAAAGTGTTAAAACAACTCGACTCTCTTAAAAGTGGCGTCATTAAATCACGACTGGTAATAAGAATCAATATCGTTTGCATTATTCTTTAATATATCTAAGCTTTGTTTGATATAAAACAATATCTTTTTATATTTATCGAATATTACGGGTGATCTACTGTGATGAGATTAAGAATTTGCTGCTTGAGGTGCTTTAAATTGGGGAAGATAACTATTAAAGGGATAATAACTACTCGTAATAAATAGAGTTACTACGAGTATAAGTTTATTTCAATGCTTGATTATATTGAAGATTAACACTTCAAAAGTATTAAGCTTTCGCACTTGCACGAGAAGATACTCTTTCATACCAATCTAAAATATGAATATGCTTTTCATTTACTCTTATTTTTACTACACGGGCAAAGTCGATGGTACATAATAACGTGATGTCTGCAATACTGAAATAATCACCAACGAGATATTCAGAGTTACTAAGATGATCATTTAACGCTTCAAAATATGCTGTTGCATTTTCACCTGAAGCACTTCCCCATTCAGCGATAGGGTTCATGCGATCCTTAAAGTACCCTGTAGAATGAACAAAACACATAGTAATCGGCTGTAACAAATGAAACTCAACTCTACGTTGCCACATCTCAACTTGTGCTTTTTCTAATGCACTACGACCCATTAATGGGTTTTCAGGCTCAATCTCTTCAAAATATCGACAAATGGCCACCGTTTCACCAATACATGTGCCATCATCTAATTCTAAAAATGGTAGTTTGGTTGTTGGGTTTTTAGCTCTCATCTCTTCTGTCAGATTATCACCAGCAAAAATATCAACTTCTTGATATTCCATATCAATATTCTTTTCAGCAAGAAACATACGCACTCTACGAGGATTAGGTGCTTTATGTGTTTGATATATTTTCATTCTTTAATTACCCTTTAGTTTTAGTCATTTAATTTAGCTTACTGTAGTCTTATGATGAAACCAAGCAGCTAACTATATAATTGATATTTATCTACATTAATTATTTACTTAACTCTGTCATCTGTAATTTTCGCGCGAGAGTTGCATCTAAAGTGCCTTTTTTTATAGCTAGTTCAGTTTCTAGTGCTTGTCTTTGTTGAACTGATTTTTTGTCTTCTTTATTTTTTAACCTTTCTATTTGAATAGTGAGCTCTAATATTTCCAAGGAAAGCTCCCTAATTTCTTTATCAATATCACTCTCATCAGCTTTCCCTTTTGTATTAACTCCTTCTTTTGCTGTAGCTTTATTTGAGATAGATAATGATTTTTTTTGAGCTTCTTCAGATTCAGACAATTTTTTACGAGATTCTTCTGATATTTCCACTTGGTCTGGCTGTAAATATTTATCTTTTGGTGAAGTAAGCAACTGTTCACCTGTAGAGGCAATTTGGCTTTCTGGTATGCTTCTATCTAGAGAAAAAGTCTTATCTATAGATGAAGTAATGCTATTAGTAGTTGAAATACTTTCCATACAGAATTCCTTAAAATGCCTTTAACACCAGTATTAAGTAAAACTTTGCGACTGTAAATTAACTTATAAAGATAACTGTCACTTTAGTTATCCAACAAAACAGACCACTTTAGCAGTTTTTAACCTATATTCACTTTCATACTATTCACTTATACCCTCTGCTCAAGTAAAATTTGTACGGTAAAGAGTAAATAAGCTTTATACGTGTGAGAATACTTTTAAACACATTTTAAAATAGTATGAATAAATCAGGGAAATATTATGAATGTAGAAGAACTTATTGAGCAAATGACACAAATGACATTACTCTATGGGCCGAAATTAATCGGAGCAATAGCAGTATGGATCATTGGTGGATGGATTGTGAAAGCCATTGGCCGTGGTGTAGAAGCCGCATTAAATAAAGGTGGTACAGATCCTTCATTAATGCCTTTCCTTACTGGCGTTGTAAACGGCCTGTTACGAGTAATGTTAATTATCACGGTGCTAGGTATGTTAGGCATCGAAATGACCTCATTTATTGCTATTTTAGGTGCTGCTGGTTTAGCCGTAGGTATGGCATTGTCAGGTACATTACAAAACTTTGCTGGTGGTGTGATGATTTTGATCTTCAAACCATTTAAAGCTGGAGATGTTATTGAAGCCCAAGGTTATATTGGTTCTGTTTCTGAGATACAAATTTTCAATACTATTATGAAAACCCCTGATAATAAAACAATCATTATTCCAAATGGTGGTTTATCAACATCATCAATGATTAATTATTCAACTGAAGCAACCAGACGTGTAGATTGGACTATTGGTATTGGTTACGGTGATGACGTAGATAAAGCAAAAGCAGTTATCAAGCGTTTATGTGACGAAGATGCACGTATTTTAAAAGATCCTGAAGTATTTATTGCTGTTTCAGCGCTAGCTGATAGCTCTGTTAACTTTGCTGTTAGAGCATGGGTAAATGCAGCAGACTATTGGGGCGTATATTTTGAGTTGAATGAAAAAGTATACAAAACATTTGAAAGTGAAGGATTAAACATTCCTTACCCACAAATGGATGTTCACATTCACAAAGATGCATAATTTTTAGTAAGCTCTATCTTTAAGTTAGCGCTTATCTATACTAAAAAACATCAAAAAAGAGCGAGCCAAGTTAATTGGTTCGCTCTTTTTTATATCTATGTAAATACAAATTTGGCTATTTTTATACTACAAAAGTAAGCAAGTATGCTCATATAAGTGCTGATTTACTTTTTTCTGTATAATCACTTTTTATTGAAAAAAAAGCTTTAATGCTCTCTACAATTAAATAGTTTACTGGCACAAGTATCAAAGTAATAACGGTTGCAAACAAAATACCAAAACCTAACGACACTGCCATAGGAATTAAAAATTGAGCCTGAGTAGATTGTTCAAACAATAAAGGCATCAACCCTATAAAAGTAGTTAAACTAGTCAGCATAACGGGTCTAAATCTCGCCGCACCTGCAGTTAATACCGCTTCCATCAACAGCCCCCCTTCACTTCGTTTTTTATTAATAAAATCAACCAAAACAAGAGAGTCATTCACCACTACACCAATTAATGCCAACATACCAAGTAAACTCATGATGGTTAATTCCATTCCCATAATCCAGTGACCAATAACCGCCCCTATCATGCCAAATGGTATGATACTCATCACAATAATAGGCTGTAGATAAGATTTAAAAGGGATCGCGAGCAGTGCATAAATAATGAAAAACACAAAGAGTAATGCCCATGCAAGCGAACCAAACGATTCTCGCTGCTCTTTTGCTTCCCCTTCTAATGAGTGACTTACGCCAGGGTATTGCACAATGAGTTCATCTAAATAATTTTTCAAATCAGCTTGAAGCACTGTCATATTGGTATTTGATTTTTCGACATCTGCACTAACATTCGCCGTGCGATACCGATCAATTCTAGAAATGGTTGAAGGACTTTTCCCCGGAATCAACTTAGCGACATGGGATAAAGGCACGGCTCCACCGTCAGGCGTAACAACAAGAATATCTTCTAAGTCTGCAATAGTGCGACGTTCATCCAGAGGTAATCTAACCATGACACGTACATCATCACGTCCACGTTGTATTCGTTGAACTTGTGAGCCAAAAAATGAGTGGCGTACTTGGTTAGAAATACTCACACGTGTTAAGCCTAAGGCTTTACCTTGTTCGGTTAACTCTATTTTCAATTCTTCCTTGCCATTAGACAAGCTATCTGCAATATCAAACACCGTAGGATAACTAACTAAATGAACTTTAACCTTATCTGTAACTTCTTTCAGTGTATCGAGTGAACTGGCTTTAAACTGCACATGAATAGGATCAGAAGATCGTCCTATTTCAGCTCTAAAAGTGATAGTTTCAGCACCCGGAATAGGACCGATTAACTTACGCCATTCTCGAACCAACTCTCGTGACGTAATTGCAAGTTCACGAGATTCAGGGGGGGTAATTTCAAAACGTACGCTGCCCTTGTTTGAAGTGCCACCTCGCCCCCCTGTACTGGCTAAGATATTAATAATTACACTTTTATTTGTTGACGGTTCTATATATTTTTCTTTTAGCAGATCGGCTTTCTCAGCCATCTTAATAATATATTTATTAGTCACTTCAAAAGGTGTGCCTGCTGGTAATGTTAAAGAAGCGCGTACTGTTTCACTGGGAATGCGAGGGAAGAAAATGAACTTAGTCCAACCACTCATTATCAAAGTAAGAATCACTAAAAACACACCAATAAAGCCCACTAATGTTGTCGTTTTATTATGAATAGCTCGCTTTAATAAAGGCTGATAAAAGCGAATGATGGCTCGCTCAAAACCATCAGCAAATTGTTGTTGTAACCTAGTCAATTTTGACTGTTTGCTTTTATCTGAACGAAGTTTCAAATGCTTTAAGTGAGAGGGTAGAACAAATTTAGATTCAATAAGAGAAAAAATAAGCACAGGAATAACAATAACAGGAATTTGTGCAAAAAGAGCACCGCGATTTCCTTCAATAAAAGCAAGAGGTAAAAATGCTGCAACGGTTGTTAAAACACCAAAGGTTACTGGTGTTGCTACTTCTTGAGTACCTCGAATAGCTGCCATTTCGCCAGATTCAGAGGTTTTCAGGTGTGTATAGATATTTTCACCTGTGACAATAGCATCATCAACAACAATCCCTAGCACTAAAATGAAGCCGAATAAACTCATCACATTGAGCGTAATACCAAAAACAGGCATCATAATAAAAGCCCCCATAAAGGAGACTGGAATACCAATAAAGACCCAAAAAGCAATTGAAGGTCGAAGAAATAATGTTAATAAGGCAAGAACTAAAATTCCTCCTTGTAGTGCACTGGTTGTTAAAGTAGAAATACGGTTTTTAACTATTTGAGAGTCATCATCCCAGAAACTTAATTCAACACCTACTGGTAATGTACTTTGCTCATCGTTGATGTAAGTTCTTACCGCATCAGCAACATCAATAGCACTTTGCTGACCTATACGATAAACATCAATAAAAGCTGCTTGTTTTCCGTTAAAACGAGTACGTACAGGTGTTTCTTCAAATCCGTCTTTAATAATGGCGATATCACCAAGTCGAATAATAGAGCCATCAACATTAGTTTTAATCGCTATTTTTTCAAATTCATCTTTACGATAAGCTTGTCCTTTTGAGCGCAGTAATATGTCACCACCTTGGGTTTTTAAGTTCCCAGCTGAAATATCATTACTTGAATCTGATATAGCAGAGGATATTTGCGCAATAGTTAAATTATATTGGCGTAATGTATCTTGAGGCACCTCTATCGCAACTTCATAATCTCGTACACCGCTCAACTCAACTTGTGTAATTGCGGGTATTTTTAATAAGTCATCTCTAACTTTTTCAGCATACTCTAGCGTTTCTTTTTCACTATAAATACTGGCAATGGTAACGGCTATCACTTCACGTTTACGTGTTGCTAACGAAACAACTGGCTTTTCAGCATCCACAGGAAAAGTATTAATTTCATCAACACGACTTTTAATATCAGCTAGCATTTCTCGGGGATCATATCCCGATTCAACTTCTATATTTACTGCGGAAGAGCCTTCTTGTGAGCGACTAGCTATTTGTTTAATACCCTCTAAGTCTTGAATCGCTTCTTCAATACGAATAGAAATACTTTTTTCAACATCTTCAGGAGTTGCTCCTCTTAATGACACATTAACGTTAATTCTGTCGGTGGCAAATGAAGGGAAGACTTCTAACGGTATTCGGTTAGATAAATTAAATAGACCTGCAATTAAAATGGTAATTAATAACAAATTAGCGGCGACGTGATTTCGGGCAAACCAAGCAATCATTAGTGATTCGCCTTAACATGTGTGGATGGTTTCTCTTCAATAGCTACAGGCGTACCCGAACTAACTTGACCTAGCGAAGTTAAGACCAATTCATCGCCTGCATTGAGTCCTTTTATTACAATAGACTCTGCACCATTTTTCCAACCTAACTCTACTTCTTTACGCATTAATAGCTGGTTTTGTACTATATAAACATAACTGCCTTGATAAATTGCACTGTTAGGAATTACGATGACATTTTCAACCTGACGACCTGTAATTTGCGCCGTAACATACTGGCCCATTTTTATTTGTGCACCTTGGTTATATTCTCGATCGTATGGGCGAATAATTTGCGCAACAACATACAACTGCTGTGAAACTTCATCAATAGCGCTTTCTGTTCTAACTATTTTCCCTTGCCACGTTTGTTCTCCTATAAGATCAGAAGAAATGACAACATTACTGTTCTGCAACGCTTTATTACCCTCAGTTGAAGACTGCTTTTGAGCATTTCTATACTCTTCTGGTAGTTTCATCAGCGGTAGATCTTTATTTTTTATAGGTAAGCGAATTTCAACAGAGTCGACAGCAAAAATATCGGCAAGTTGTGTATTGCTTGAAATAACTTGGCCAATATCAACGCTTTTATTTAATATTCGCCCTGCATAAGGAGCAATAATTTTAGTGCGTTCTAAGGCTAACGTTACTTTATCAAGTAGTGCTTGTGCAGATAAAACTTGTGCCTTGGCTGCTTCATATTGTGGTTGACGTAAAACTAATGCATTGGGTGCTTGACCATTGCCAAGCCTTTTCCAGTCAGCCTCAGCTTGTTTTACTCGTGCATTTTCTTCTTGCAAGCTCTGTTTGGCTGCCAATAAACTTGCTTGTGCAATTTTAACCTCTGCTCGGTAATCTCTGTCATCAAGTTCTATTAATATATCTCCTTGTTCAAAAAATCCTCCCGCCCTAAATTGTGTACTAACTTTATTAATTTGCCCTGAAACTTGAGAAAAAAGTACACTTTGTGTTCTTGGTTTTACTGTACCAAAACTTTGTACGAACACTTGATAATTTTGCGGAATAAGCGTGGTTGTAGCCACAGTCATTTGAGCTGCTACTGAAGGTTTAGCACGTTTACTTACAGGTGGGTTTTTAGAAATAAACATTATTAGCGACACTGTTACAGCAATAATAACAAGTGGTAAAAAAATTTTTTTATAATTAATTGTAGTAGACATGCCTAGTTAGCCTTGTTTTCAAGTGTCGGCGCAGCAAAGTCGCCACCCAATGAAAAGTGTAAATTAATGCGATTAGTAATGAGCTGACTTTTAATTTTAATCAAAGTCGTTTGCGCTTCAAAAGAACGGTTTTGTGCATCAAGTACCGTAGTATATGACACCAAGCCACTTTGATATTGTTCAAAGGATAATGAAGAGGCAATTTTGGCATTTTCTTGTGCCGCTAACATAGTATCGTATCGTTGCTTTAAACTATTTTCAGTACTTATCGCATTTTCTACATCACTAAAAGCGTCATATAAAGTATCTAAATATAGTTGTTCACCTTGCTTTAATGTGAGGCGCGCTTTTTCTTCATTTGCTTCTAACCGACCAGCATTAAAAATAGGTGCAGATATATTGCCTAATAATGACCATGCCAATGAAGAAGTTGATAATAGCTTGCCGATATCAGCATTAGAGTCACCTACTGAACCAGATAAAACAAGACTTGGAAAACGCTGTTTATGCGCATATGCCAAACTAGCATCTTGTGCCAATAGTTGATACCAACTAGCTTTTAACGCAGGCTTTCTACTGATAAGCTCTGATGGTAAACCCAAAGGGATGTTATTAGTTAATAAAGGTAATTGAGCATTTACAAGTAAATGACCTTTAGGGTACTCACCAATAAGACGCTCAAGCTGTCTAATCAGTTTGATTTCTACAGTTTCTTGCTCAGAAACCCGGGTTAATTCATTATTTAATTCATTGCGAGCTAAATAAACATCAAGTGCTGCTGTCAACCCAGACTTATAACTTGCTTCAATTATGGCTAAGTTTTGTTTAGAGTTCTCAACTCGATTACGATAAAGGTTTAGTAATTTATCAGCCTCTATTACGCGAAACCACGTTGTTACAACATTCACAACTAATTGTTGTTTATGCTGCTCAAATAACGATTTTTGCGCAAGATAGTTGTAATTACTCTGGCGTTCAGCATCAGATAGCTTGCCCCAAAGATCAATCTCATAACTTAAATTAACATCAATAGAGTGAGTACTGGCATAACTAGCTGTTTGATTATTTTTATTTCTACTGCTGCGAAAAGCTAAATCAAGCTCAGGCCAAAGTTGACTTCCTGACATTAGAAGCTGTTGCTTAGAAATTTCTAATGTGTACGCCTGCATAGCAAGTTGATGATTAGCCGATAGCGCTTTTTCAACTAGCTGATGAATTTGCGGATTTGCTAGCTGAGATAACCAATTTTGTTCAACTACTAATGCCTGTTTGCTATCTTGCCAACTTGTAGGAATAGGCAAGTCTGCGGGTTTTACCTTAACCTCTGAATTACTACTACAAGCTAATAACGTTATGCATAAAAATAGTAAAAGTAATGGTCGTAATCGACACATCATAAAAAGTTAATCTCATGTTAAAAATAGCTTAATTGTCAGTGTAATAAAAAATAAGCGATCAGAGTAGTGATATTACATAAGTTTACATTTCTATAAATAAATTCATAGAGTAAGAAGTGATAATGAATAAAGGTTTATTTATTAGATGATAATAAAAAATGGCTACCTAAGTAGCCATTTGCATCACCAATACTATTTTTATTTATAGTATTTTTGTTTTATCGATTTTTTTGATAATGAATTAATTGTTCTAGGTTGCTCAATAACTGCTGCACGTTCTTCGCCACTTTCACTAGCTTCTTCACTAGGAGTAGGAGTCTGAGTGTTAGTCCACGCATTCACTGAGTCAATAGTGATTTCACCCGTATCACTTACTACGAAGTCAAATACATGCCAATAGCGAGTAGTCTCACCTTCAGGTGGGGAGAATATTCTAATTTGAGAAGCAAGATTTAATTCCACACGTGTCGGTGACTGTAAGATATCACTACCACTACTCGAGAATTTATATACTACATATGAATATCGACCTGCTAGTGGAAACGTAGGAACCGTTAAAATTTCAGGGCCATAACTACTAGTATCATCAACATCTAAGTAGAAAGTGGTACCATCTACTTCAACTATTTTATTGCTATAGTAAAGGTGGAATCGACTTCCTGTATCATTTGAAGGGCCAGAAAAGTGCGTATCAAGGTCTCTTGGGCTTTCACCCCATGTTAATTTAACTGTAGAGGTTGCTGCTGATAACTCAATACAGTCTTCAATTGTAATATCATCGCTATCAACATCAAGTGTCAGCGTTCTACTTTGACTACCTTGTGAACCACTAATTAGTACTGTACTATCCATTTTTACAGGAATAGTGAAGTCACCATTAGCATCAGTAAAAGCGGTAGAAGAGCCATTATAATCTTGACCAGTCGAGATCATTTTAGCGCCTGAAATAGCATTGTTTTCACTATCAACTACACAGCCATTAACAAAGACTGTTTCGTATATGCGATCAGCATTCCATGTAGTAAAATGGCTTACTTGCCCTACGTAATACTGTTCGCCACCAAGTGTTGCTAGTGTCGCTACACCTTCTTCTACCCAGATACCTTGTTCTTCATCAAAATAATATAATGGAATGGTTGCTGGCGGAGCTGTAGAGGAACTTGCAACAGGAATTCTAACAGTTGCTTCTTGGTTTGCACCAAGGTTAATATCTGCACCACTTTCATCTTCTAATACAACGTTAATTGCACCATAAGACTCAATTGGAACTAGCTGACTATTAGCCATCGTTCTCATATCGCCTGGCATAATACTAATATCAAGGCTTGGATCAATAATTGTTAATTGAGCAGTAACCTCTCCAACAATAGCTTGACCATCTTCTCTAACTAAACCTGCTGCTGGTAAATCTAATAAGTTTTGTCCTTGATAAGCAATATTCGCTACCAAGCTAGGATCAAATGATGTGGTGACATGGCTCGGTATTAAGGCTATGTGCTGTGTTTGTAACAGATCGCTAGTAGATACCGTGAGTGCATGTTCAGCATAGTCAGCTATATCTGTAGCTAATGTCATTCGTGCTGTCATTGCCGTATCAAGCACTGGCATTTGGAACTGACCACCACCTGCAGTCATCACTGTTGCGATTGAGTTACCATCTTCAAATAATGATAATTCAACATCATCAAGGCCTTCACCAGTATAGTAGTTAACTATTCTACCGGTAACATTTTGATAATAAAGAGCGCTTAGCTCAAAAGTATAATTAACTGTCGAGGTGGCATCTTCCCCGCCATCATTTATCGCAACATCAATGGTGAAATCATCAGACTGAGTTACATCTGCTTGCCATTCAATTAAACCTGTTGATGATACCGTCATACCCGCTGGAGCTGACGCTGCGTTTAGTTGAAAGCTAATGTTCTGACCATCATTTGCATCATCTACATCAGTTACCATAATTTGATGTGAAAATAAATCACCACTAGTTACATCTCTGTCTGTAGGCGCTACTGAAAGTTGCAATTGATCGTTAACTGGTTGAACGGTAACAGTGAATGCCTGTGATTTAAACGTGGCGTCTGCATTAGTTACCGTAACCGTGACTTCTCCAGATGTAAGTACGCCTTCTAATGGTAGCCATGTAATCAAGCCAGAATTTGATATTTCCATACCGGCAGGATTAGACGTAAGTGAGTAAACAGGGCTATCTGTATTTACTGCATTAACTTGATAACTATAGGCTACATCTTCCGTCGCACTAATATTAGCTGTAGATGTAATATCAACATCTTGCGCTACTGGAGTGGTTGGAGTGGTTGGAGTGGTTGGAGTGGTTGGGGTAGCTGGAGTGCTAGAACTACCACCACCACAGCCAGTTAATAATGCTGTTACCAGCAAATAACTATACTTTTTTTTAAATAAATTCATTTTAAGTCCTTTAATTCCTTATGAATTTTACAATTTTTAGATGCTATATAAATTATGAGCAAAGCGATTATAATACACTCAAATTGTATTTCAATTAGCTATTAGTACCTCTTTTGCATTTAGTCACTAAGAAATAAACCCAAATGTAAAAATATAAATTTCAATCGAATTAAAGGCTTACTATTTTTCTTTACGATAAAGACAAAATGTAACAACTTTTTATTAGGATAGTATTGATGTTGAGGTATTTTTAATTACACTAATTTCAATACAGAATAAAGTTTTAGGAATAATTATCTCTTTAGTTGCCGACATTCCCATGGTTATAGCAGGCCCTATCCTCAGGCATGTTAGTCAAAATCAACTAACATTTTGGATAGTGACTAATAAACGCTATCAATTAAACTTCACCTTATATCAAGATGACGAAACAACTGTACTTCACAATATAGCATTGTCTGCTGACAACGTTCAGCAAATCACTATTGGTAAACATGCTGTTATAAATCTCGTATCAATACCTTTTGAAACACCGTTAGATAGAAACACTTTATTCGCTTACGATTTCATTTTAAAAGATGAGAAGGACAGTCATTCTATAGCTAAGCTGTTACCTGAATTACGCTATCCTACCCATAATTTATTTAATTTCTCCATTAAACCAAACATAGAGCAAGTTTTTCATGGCTCTTGTCGTAAGCCTCACTTTGAATCACCAGACGGATTAGTTCAGGTTGATAATGTAATTAAAGAAAATAGTCAGAGTGCAAAAAAACGTCCGTCAATGTTAATAATGTCTGGTGATCAAATATATGCAGATGATGTTGCAGGCCCCACTCTAGTTGCAATACATAAAGTTATTCAATTACTCGGTTTACATGACGAAAAGTGGACTGGTAGTGATCACATACATTCAAGTAACGAGCTCTTCACTCACCCTTTTTGTTATTATCATCGCGAGGCTTTATTACCAAAAAGTAAGGTACAGCATTCATTGCTTAGAAAGTTATTCTCAGTAAAACAGCAGCCTGTTTTTACATCTGATTGTGCTAAAAACCACTTAATTACTTTAGCAGAAGTTTTTGCCATGTATTTGCTCGTCTGGTCTCCAGTCATGTGGCGGTTGATCAATTTTGAAATAGATAATCTTGATAATGCTTTTCAAGATAAATATGACGCAGAAGCTAGTACCATAGAAAAATTTGTTGCTGATTTACCAAAAGTATCAAGAGCATTAGCTCACATTCCGGTGTATATGATTTTTGATGATCATGACATTACTGATGATTGGAATTTAACTAGAGGCTGGGAAGAAGCGGCATACAGTAATCCTTTTTCTAAACGTATTATTGGCAATACATTGATAGGCTACTGGTTATGTCAGGGCTGGGGAAATGCACCAGACAAGTTTTTAACACTTAATGATAACGCTGCAAAATATTTTGCTAACGATTATAATAATCAACAAGATCAGCTGATTGATGAAGTATTAGCATTTAACCAGTGGCACTTCAGTTTAGCAACAACCCCTAAAGTCATTGTATTAGATACCAGAACCCAACGTTGGCGCTCAGAAAGTAGTGCCAATAAACCTTCAGGTTTAATGGACTGGGAAGCATTATCAGATCTACAGCAAGAGCTTATTGATCAAACAGAGGTAATACTCGTTTCTGCTGCACCAATTTATGGTGTAAAAATGATTGAGACTATCCAGCGATTTTTTACTGCTATTGGCTTACCGCTGATGGTTGATGCAGAAAACTGGATGGCACATTCAGGCACAGCTAATGTCATGCTAAATATTTTTAGGCATCACAAAACGCCTCCACATTTCATTATTCTTTCAGGCGATGTGCATTACTCATTTTTTTATGAAGTCACACATCGATTTAGACGCAGCGACTCAAAAATATTTCAAATTACCTCAAGTGGCATTAAAAACCAGTTTCCTGCCACAGCACTCAAATGGTTAGAGCTTTTGAATCGCTATTTATACGCTTCATATTCCCCTTTAAACTGGTTTACTAAGAGACGAAGAATGAAAATTAGTGTACGAAAGCCTGAATTAAACAAAAAGAATACCTTGTTTAACCAAAGTGGTATCGGTTTAATCACCCTAACAAAAGATGAAAATATTGTACAAGCTGAATTACTTACCCATAATAAACGTATTTTTTTTCATCCTGATAATGAAGATAATTAAACAGTGTCATTACCAATATAATAATGGCACTGACTTTTAAGCGCTTATTCGATAAAATAAGTAATCACCTAGATAGACTGATCTTTATCAGTTTCCATAAAATGAAAATATAATGTCAACACAAGCTAAACGCCCAAATAACACTTTTTTAGAACTTATTTTTAATATTGTAATTCCGTCCGTAATTTTAATGAAACTATCAGGAGATGCATATTTAGGCTCAGTATACGCGCTAATTATTGCCCTATTATTCCCTGTTGGTTATGGTTTATATGACTTTACTAAAAATAAGTCGATGAACTTTATTTCACTACTTGGTTTTTTAAGTACTCTATTAACGGGGGGAATTGGATTATTTGAATTAGATGTTGAATGGTTAGCAATTAAAGAAGCAGCAATTCCATCAGCGATAGGATTAGTTGTACTCATTTCTGGTTTTTGGGGCAAACCATTAATTGCTAAAATATTACTTAACCCTATGTTATTTAATTTAGACTTAATCTATCAAACATTATTTGATCATGGAAAAACTGATAAATTTAAAGCAAAAATTCAACGAGCCAATCATCTACTAGCAATAACATTTGTTTTTTCTGCTACGATGAATTACTTACTAGCTAAATGGATTGTTGTTAGCCCTGCAGGCACTACTGAGTTTAATGAGCAACTTGGTGAAATGACAATTTTAAGCTACCCAGTTATTGCGATTCCTTCAATGATAATGTTACTTGCAATCATGTTTTATGTGGTTAGAAGCGTAACTAAATTAACAGGGCTAACATTAGAGCAAATTTTAAACGCTACAAAGTAACAAAGACATAGCAAAGTATTTAATTAGCGTTTATGTCGTTGTTGCCTTCGTAGGGATTTACTTTGACTAATTGATTCAATTTCCTGACCAGCATAAAGCTTGAGGCTTTGAAAGTGGCTTTTGAGCTTTGATGCGGCATAATCAATTTCAATTTTTTCTATAAAAAGCGGATGTTTTTCAGGAAATAAAGCCTCTACTGACTGTGAAATCAACTGATATAATTTTTTCAAACTAATTTTATGCGTTTGTCCCGTTTTATTAAATATCCACTCTGTAATTGCCATAAAATCATCAAAAGGTTCATCAGATAACACATGGGGTAATGAATACTTAAATCGCCCAGAATTGCCAATCATATCCCAATAACGAGCAAAACGGTTAATGCGTTGCATGGTCGCAAAGGTGACTCTATCTGTACTCAAAATGTTAAATGGGGGTAACGGATTAAAACGTAAATCAAAAGTTTCTGTGTGTCTAATGATTGGACTACCTTTTAGGCGTTTTAAAATGCCCATTTGGATTTCATGAGGGCGACAGTGATAAAGTTGATTAAAGCTATCTTTAAATGACTCTAAGGTTTCACCGGGTAAACCAAAAATAAGATCAGCATGAATATGTGCGGTTGTATTATCTTTTAACCATATTAAATTTTCTTTTGACTTAGCATTATTTTGTTTACGATTAATATTAGCTTGCACTTGTGTATTAAAAGTTTGAATGCCTACTTCAAATTGTAAACAGTCTTCAGGGAATTGAGCTAATAACGCTTTTAATTTTCTTGGTAGGTGATCTGGTACTACTTCAAAGTGTAAATATAAATCATCTGTCATTTTATCTAAAAAGAACTGCATAATTTGCATCGTCGTTTTAATGTTTAAATTAAAAGTTCTATCAATAAATTTAAAGTTTCTGGCTCCTCGCTGAAAAAGAATCTCCATTTGCTGAAGAAATGGTTCTAAATCAAAAGGGTTTGATGCGGTATCTAAAGATGATAAACAAAATTCACATTTAAATGGACAACCACGAGATGCTTCTACATAGAGCATTCGGTTTTTCAAATCTTCGTCGGTATAATACTGATAAGGTGGTTCAATATCTTGTAAGTCTATAGGTTTTGAGTTGATAATTTTTTGTGTTGGTGCGGCCTTATTAATAATATCTCTGCAGAGTTTATAAAAACTTAAATCTGCTGCGCCAGTTAAAACAAAATCTGCTGATTCAACAATAGATTGTGTCTCTGTTTCATAACTGACTTCTGGGCCGCCTAAAACAATCTTAATTTGAGGTGCTATCACTTTTAACAAACTAACAACATTCGTTGTTTCAACAATATTCCAGATGTATACACCAAAACCAACAATAGTAGGGTTTGATTTTAAAATACTTTCAACAATATCAATGGCACGATCATTAATTATAAATTCTTGTATTTCACAGCACCTTTGTAATTCTTTTAAGTTGGCATAAAGGTAGCGTAAACCAAAGCTAGCATGAATAAAGTTCGCATTAAGTGTAGTAAGTACAATTTTAGGTGATTTATCTGCAACAAGCTTACTTATAGCTGTATCTGATTGGTTAACCGCTATTTCTGAAATGAATTTCTGTACTGTCATACGAAACTATAATTACTTTAAAAGAATATGGTTCCAATAATACGGTAGTTACACCCGATTTTCAGTATCAATACTAGAATACTTGCTAAAAGACAATGTTAAAGCAAAGTAATGAACAAATGAGAAATGAAAAATTTTATTTGATAAGTTTGCAATAGAAAGAATGGGGTGGCTAAAGGGACTTGAACCCTCGACAACCGGAATCACAATCCGGGGCTCTACCAACTGAGCTATAGCCACCACTGATATTACTTAGAACGCCTTGTGTTAAGGCGCGGAGAGTATATTGCATTTATGCGTAGATTGACAAGATTTTTTTTAATTTCATTAACATTTTTATTACCGACCCTATTATTTGCAATTAACAGTAACAATAATTGATAAAATTGAAAATAAGGTAATATTAGATTATATGTTATATATCATGAGTTAACTCAGCAAAATAAGAAGATTAACGACAGACAAAAGTTTTATAGATGAAAAATCAAATACCTTATAACAAGCTTAAAAAATATTTGTTACTTATTTTGATTACGATCAATAAATAAAAGTGATTTTTCCCTTTGTATTCAGATAGATGATATGATTCTTTTTTCATCGCATTAGTCGTTTTGTGTTCACTCAAAATATATTAATAATTAGGGATAAATGATGTCTGTTAAGGTTTGTAATACTGCGTTAGAAGCAATTTCTGCTATTGACGATAATGAGTTTATTTGGACTCATTCGATGGCAGCTACGCCAAGAGTTCTACTTAATGCATTAGCAATTCATGCTAAGAGCCGCCAAAATCTAACATTATTGCAATTACACACGGAGAGATCTGAAGCTTTAGCAGCGCCAGAATTATTTCATCATTTACGTCACCGTTGTTATTTCAGCAGTACCTCAACACGCCCTCTTATGGCGCTTGGCGAAGCTGATTATGTACCAATGTTTCTTTCAGAGTTACCCAAATTATTTAACTCCGGCGAGCAGCCAGTAGATACCGCTATCATACAAGTATCTCCTCCAGATAAGCATGGTATGTGTACTATGGGTATCTCTGTAGAAGCAACAAATGCAGCTTGTCTTGTAGCAAAAAAGATTATTGCTCATATAAATCCTAATATGCCAAAAACTCATGGCGATGGGTTTATCTCATACGATAGATTTCATAGTGTATATTGGCAAGAAGATGATTTACCTATTCATCCTCAAGAGAACTTTGATGAAATCACCCAAGCTATTGGTAAAAATGTTGCTAAATTAATAAGCGATGGTGATTGTCTACAAATGGGTATTGGCGCTATTCCTGATGCTGTTTTAGCTTGTTTAACGGAGAGAAAAGATCTTGGCGTGCATACTGAAATGTTTTCTGATGGGCTACTTGAATTAGTTGATGCAGGTGTAATCACTAACCGTTTAAAAAGAATTCATCCTGGTAAAATAGTTACCGGGTTTGCTGTTGGTACGCAAAAGCTATACGACTTTGTTGATGATAACCCACAAGTGGTTTTTTTAGATATAGAGTATGTTAACGATACCTCAATCATAAAGCGAAATGATAATGTCGCCGCAATTAATAGCGCATTACAAGTAGATTTATCTGGCCAAGTTTGTGCCGACTCAATTGGAACCTCTATCTATTCAGGGGTTGGTGGTCAAATGGACTTTATTCGTGGCGCTAGCTTATCCAAAGGAGGAAAGGCTGTAATTGCACTACCTTCAACAGCAAAGCATGGCCAACTATCTCGTATTGTTACTACATTAGACTCAGGTGCTGGTGTAGTTACTACCAGAGCTCATGTTCAATACATAGTTACAGAATATGGTATCGCCAATTTACGTAACAAAAGTTTAAAAGAACGTGCAAAAGCATTAATAGAGATTGCACATCCTGATTTTCGTGATGAATTAACAGAAAGTTGTCATAAGATATGGGGTATACACCTCTAATTATTATTCACAGTTAACTGATATATTGATTGAATGGGTAATTCAGGGTAATTTAATAGAACGTAATGCAACAAAATTATTTTTAGAAATAATATAATAACATCACCTTGTTGCTCGATTACCAGCGCTCAATGGTTCAAATATATAAGTTATATATTTACGGATAAGTACAATAATCAAGTAGATAAAATGCTAATCATTGTACAAAATATGGATTAAAAGTAATGAAGATAAAGCACCCAGAGGTTATTTTAATTTATCAAGAGCCTGATAGCGTAGAAGTAGCCATTGAACACATTAATACTTTGCAACTAAAGTTTGCCGCATATAAGTTTCATCAAAAAAACTTACACGAGATCACGCAACTAAAACCTAAAGTATTATTATTATCTTCAAACAATATTAAACAAACTATACGACTTTATATCAATTATTTAGAAGAGTATGGGCAAGATATATCACCGCACAGTGCAATATTACTTATCAATAACCGAGAATCATCAAGTGCATATTTAGCCTGTGAAAGTGGCTTGTTTGATAACTACGTAGTTATTAATCCGTTCAATGAGCCCAATAGACTCAAATTAGTATTACTTAAAGAATTAAAGCTAATAGAAAGTTATCAAAATGATCATTTAAATGAGCTTCTATCAGAAGGTGACGATGAGTTTACCTCTTGTATAGAACATGGCGTAACGCTAAAAAATGCCTTTATGCACGAAGTTACCCAATGTAAATCAGATCTTTTATCAACTGTTGATAAAGTAATAGACGATCACGAGGTTAAAGCTGTATTAGAAAACCTTATTGCAACAAACCTTGAGAAAATGAATGGTAATATCTCACAAGCAACCCAAAGTATCGTTGATCAGTTAGTATCGTTAAAATCCAATAACCAACAAATTCAAGAACATATAAAAGAAGCTCATGGCGTTAATAACAAATCAACTATTGAAGTTAACACCGCAAAACTCACCAGTGATATTGAAGAACAAGCCGCCACGCCCGCTCATAAAATATTAATTGCTGAACCATCAGACTTATTTGCTCGTGTTATTGACGAAATGTTTGTCGAATCTGAGTTTGAGCATTTACTCGTTCATGATGGAATGGTTGCTCTAGAAAAAGTATCGACCTTCAAGCCTGATGTTATTTTACTTGCATATGACTTACCTAACCTTAATGGTATTGAGGTTACTAAAGCAATTCGTGAACAAGGCAGTAAAGTGCCTATTGTTGCTTATATTCATCCTAGTGATAAAAAAATGATAAAGCGCTGGATTCCTTTAGGAATTAGCAGCTACATCATTAAACCATCCAAAAAAAGCATTATTATCAGAGATATCACTAAAGCATTAAGTGAACCATTTGAAACCATTTATCACCTTAAAAACTTAGATACCGAAGATATTCGTTGGATACCTGAATATTCTGTTGGCAATAAAGAACTAGATGAGCAGCATAGAGTACTATTCGACATGGTAAATGAGTTTTTCAAACAAGAAGGGAAAAAGGCAGTTATCGCAACTTTTCAAAATTTATCATCTTATATTGATTTACATTTTGAAGCTGAAGAAAACCTATTAAGGCAAATTAATTATCCCAAAACAGATGAACATATAAGTAAACATAATGAATTGAGAGATAAATTTATCTTATTAGAAGAAAAACTAGAAAAATACACAATAGATTTACACCATAAAATATCATTCTTTCTTTATAACTGGCTTGCTTCGCATATATTAAAAGCTGATATGGATTATAAGTCTTATGCATTATCCATTGAAGAGACAAGCTTTAATTAAGATTATATTTAAACCTACATTACTGATTACTTAATGTAACTAAAATTAAGGGTCGATATGCTATTAAAAATAGCTTATGTAAGCTTTGAATTATTGAAAATATTAACCTTAACATTAAGGTAAAGCAGTATGAAATCATTTATCTGGAATACAAATTACGAAACAGGTATTGTTGAAGTTGATGAACAACACCAAGAGCTCGTAAAAATAATAAACAACTATAGCAGCCTATTAGCAAATAACTCAGCAACAATAGAAGATATAGATGAAACATTAAAAACATTAGTTACCTACACAGAGTATCATTTTCACGAAGAAGAACAGTTGATGCACAAAATAGGGCTAGATTCTCGTCATATTAAGCTCCATAAAAATTTACATAACGGGCTAGTTGAAGAAATTAAAGCAATGATCCCTAAAACTCACTCTGATAATTTTTTTACTCGAACGCATATATTAGATCTTATTATCCACTGGCTGGCTTATCATATTTTAGGAACTGACATGAATATGGCAAGGCAAATTGAAGCAATTCAATCTGGCATTAGCCCTGATAAAGCTTTTGAACTTGAAGAAAAAGATAAAGACTCGTCAACAGAGCCATTACTCGAAGCTTTGAACGGCCTTTTTTCTCAGGTTTCAGCACGAAACAAAGAATTACAAACGTTAAATAATTCTCTTGAAGAAAAAGTACAACAACGCACTGAAGAGCTGATTAAACTAAACACTGAGTTAGAAAGCTTATCTTTAACAGACTCATTAACTGATATGCCAAATCGCAGACATGCAATACAACAACTATCTCTATTATGGAAAGAGTCTGAAATTGATTTAAAACCAATAACCTGTTTAATGATTGATATTGACTATTTCAAACTAATTAATGATACATACGGCCATGATGTGGGTGATCTCGTATTAATTGAGCTTGGTTTAATACTAAAACACTCTATTAGAAATGATGATTTGGCCTGCCGCTTAGGTGGTGATGAATTTATAGTACTTTGCCCCCAAACAAACCTTGATGGTGGCTTATACTTAGCAGACATAATTGCTAAAAAGTTTAGCCAAATAGACATAAAAGCGAATAATATTTCTATTGAGATAAAGCCTAGTTTAAGCATTGGCGTTGCTGAAAAAACATCTGCGATGTTAGATA
The DNA here is from genome assembly GCA_964022585.1 of uncultured Colwellia sp. Taxonomy (GTDB): domain Bacteria; phylum Pseudomonadota; class Gammaproteobacteria; order Enterobacterales; family Alteromonadaceae; genus Colwellia. The sequence goes on along the minus strand of CAXIBS010000001.1, from coordinate 143,370 downwards.
ATGAAGCATTACTTAAGGTAGCCGATGAAGGCACATATAAAGCGAAAGAAAGCGGGCGGGGTTGTATAAAAACCGTTCAATAATTTAATAGTACTAGTTGAATGAAAATAGCTTAAAATCAATATTGTCATATTAAGATTTCCATATTTAATTTAGGTTCATTACCATGTCATTAGAAGCAATTACTAAGCAGCTCTCCTCACAAGGCATTACACCAGAGACTAAGATTCCACCTGTGGAAAATTGGAACCCTGACTATTGTGGTGAAATGGATCTTCAAATTAAAGCCAATGGTGATTGGTTTTATACAGGAACAATATTTAAACGGGCTAGTTTAGTTAAACTACTCGCATCAGTATTAAAAATGGAAGGTGATGAATATTTATTAGTAACCCCTGTGGAAAAAATTAAAATTACTGTAGATGATGCGCCTTTTGTATTAACCGAATGGCAATGGCAAAATTCTGCACAAACCGTTATGTCGGTAAAAGACAATGTAGGTGATGAATTTATTCTAGATGCATCACACCCAATAAGTATTAATGATACAGGTGAGTTATATATTATAGTTCGACGCAACTTATTAGCGAAAGTGCATCGCAATGTTTATTATCAATGGATAGAGTTAGCTAGAGAAGTGAAAACATCAAACGGCACTGAATTGGTGTTTACCAGTGCCGATTGTGAATTTAGCTTAGGACTTATTGAATAACTAGCGCTGTAGAACAACAACTAGATAAAAATTAAATTACGCGTGAAAAGCGTTGCTGATTAATATGCTTTTTCATATAAGCATCAAAACTCATACAAATAATACGAATTAATAATCGAGCCTTGGGTGATACTTGAATGCTATCAGCTGTATTTACAACAAGTTCATCTGCAATAAAAGTATCTAACAATGGTAAATCTTCACTAAAATAACTATTAAAATCAATATTATACTTTTTGTTTATTACTTCTTTATCCAAGAATAGGTTACACATTAATTCACTGATAACTTCTCCACGTATAATATCGTCTTGTGACAAACTCACACCTTTTTCTTGCGCATGTTGTTGCGTATCAATTGCTTGATAGTAAGCTTTTAACTCTTTTATATTCTGACGAAAACTATTACCAATAGAGCTAATAGATGACACGCCAAGCCCTAATAAATCACAGCCCCCTTTGGTTGTATATCCTTGGAAGTTTCGGTGTAAAGTACCGTCTGTTTGTGCAATAGACAGTTCATCGTTAGGTTTGGCAAAGTGATCCATACCAATGAAGTCATAGCCATAATTACATAACGTTTCAATGGCAAGTTTCATTAATGCAAATTTTTCTTCCGTGTTTGGCAACCATTCATCACGTAATTTTCGTTGTGCAGCAAAACGGCTAGGTAGGTGGGCATAACTGAAAAGTGAAATTCTATCTACATCCCACTCATGAGCTTTGTCTAATGTTTTAGCAAAGTTTTCAACCGTTTGGTGAGGCAAGCCATAAATCAGATCAATATTAATAGATTTAAAGCCGACTGATTTTGCATGACCAATAAAGTCACCTATGAACTGAGTTGATTGCACTCGGTTAATAGCTTCTTGCACTTTTAAATCTAAATCTTGCACACCTAAGCTTAAGCGATTAAAACCAAGTGAGTATAAATGCTCAGCCAGGTTCATTTCAATTTCACGCGGATCTATTTCAATACTCATTTCTAGCTCTTCTGAAAAGCTAAATTTTTCTTTCAATAAATTAACTAACGTGGTGATTTGTTTATGCGTTAAAAAGCTTGGAGTTCCACCACCCCAGTGTAGTTGTTTTACTGTATATTCAGTAAATAAAGGAGCTTGTAAGGCAATTTCTTCTGCCAGATATTCTAGGTAAGTATCAGCTTTATCACGATGACGGGTGATAACTTTATTACAACCACAGTAATAACAAAGTGTATGACAAAAAGGTATATGTACATACAAAGATAACTCACGATTAGGTGAATCTTTTATTGCTTGTACAAAGTCGCCATGCTTAAAGTCATCATGAAACTCTAATGCCGTGGGGTATGAGGTATACCTTGGACCACTAGTGTTATATTTACTAAGTAATTGAGGATCAAAAAATTGACTAACTTGCATCTTGTTCACACCTTAAATTCAGGCACCATTTAAATAACATGTGAACATTATACACGACGAAATCTAAACAGTATTGATTAAGCGCAAGTCTTTCAATTTTTTCAGTCTAGTGAGTTTATTGAAGCTCTAATCTGCACACTGAATGCAGTTTGTTGCTGCTGGTTGAACAGCTAATCGTTGTTTAGCGATTTCTTCACCACAGGTTTGGCAAATACCATAACTGCCATTTTCCATGCGTGTTATCGCATTAGATAAGTGCTGAATTTCAACTTTTGCTTCGGACTCAAGTGCATTTAGCACTTCTTCATTTTCGCGCTCGCCTGCTTGTTCTGACCAATCAGCATCACGCCCATCAGCAAAATCGTTATGAATTGCACTAATGCGCTGCTGTAATTCAACAATGCGCTGAGTAAATTGTGCTTTTAATTGTTCCGTCATAATGCAAATCCTAAAAGTAATAAAGAATATTTCTGATGTATTTCAAACAAAAATTTAAAGCTCAATAGTTGCATATTATTAATTAAAAAATATCAAAATAACTAATTAAGCTATGCTTTTAGTATACTCATTCTTTCGGTTGTATACTGTTGAAGTAGATCAAGTTCTTGCACTATTTCATTGCGTAATTGCGCTTCTAAAGTCATACGTTGATAATCTTCTTTCATACGTTGTGGTTTAGTTAATTTTTTACGACCATCTAAAATAGAAAGATGTTTAATGCCATCATGTAATTTAAATATTGTAGGAAATTGTAATGCAAGATCACTACTTAATTTTAGCGAAGTAAGTAAAACCGATAATCGCCAGCATCCTTCACTAAAATCACATTGCTCTTCTTTCATCGCGCGAGTAATAATAACAACACTAGAAAACACTTTATAATCATGTGACTCTAGCCCTTGTTGTCGCTCTAGTTCAGCTTGTTGTTGAGCTTGCTTTTGCTTAGAAAGTTGTCGCAATAACTTACCTGCATAAAAAGATAATGCCGCTATAATAATTACCGCTAAAATAATTGCGTAAAGCCAATATGATTCCATTTTACAAAACCTTACTCAAACTTCTCAAAGTCATCAGATATTGATGAATTGTCTAGCTTGTCCCATAAATCTTCTTCTGAGTTATTCTCAGTAGTATTTTCAGGTTCATCATCTTCCGCTAACTCTTCTGAGAGCTGTTGATGACGCTCCATCAACTCATTGAAATAGTCAACTTCATCTTCTGTTAAAGCCAGTTCATCTTCTTGTTTTGCTAAAATAATTTGCAGACGTTCATCAGACTCGATAGCTTCTAGCTCTTGTAGCGGGCTTAACTTTTGAATAGAGGTTTGATCTATTTCTTTATCTACTTGGCGCACTGCTGCAATTGGCTCATGCTTAGTATTTGTTATTTTAGTTTCTTTCTTTGTGCTTGAAACCGCAGCTCCACCGAGATCAATTGGTGTTTTATTACCAATACGAGGGTCTTTATGCTTATCTGATTGTTGGGATGTATTTTTCACCAACACAGCTTCTTGTTGACGGTTTCCTGCTTTCTTCCCTTTCTTTTTACGTACTCTTTTTTCTACATTCGCTAATTCAACTTTACTTAATTTAGGTTTAGCGGTGGGAGCAGAAGCAGGTTTTCTTGATTTTTTGATACGAGCCATGACTTTGACACTTTTTTAACTATTAATGGCGCTATTTTACGTCATTAATAGTTAAAAAGTAATGGGTAGTTTTAAGTTAAGCAAGTCTACGAAATCTTTTCTCTGATGCTTAAGTAGGTTTACTTAAATTATCATAGCTAAAAAGATATGACTCATAATAGCAAAAGGTGTATCACAAAGTACCTATCATTATGGATTCATTGAAATTATGTATATGGCTAGTTTTCTTCATGTAGCCAAGCTGCATGACGCGGAGCACGTTTAGTTTTAGACCATTCTTCAATCATTGCCCCTCCTACCTCATTGAGTTGCTTAAATTGCTCAGGCGTTCCTGTATTGGCTGCTAATTCTAGTCGATGACCATTAGGATCAAAGAAGTAAATAGATTTGAAAATACCGTGATTTACCGGCCCTAATACATCTACACCTTTACTTTCTAGTTCTTCTTTTGCCGACACTAAAGCTTCAACATTTTCAACACGTAATGCTAAATGCTGTACCCACGCAGGTGTATTCTCATCACGCCCCATATCTGGAGAATTTGGAATTTCAAAAAAGGCTAGTACATTTTCATTACCTGCATTTAAAAAAATATGCATATAAGGATCAGGCGCTTTTGTTGATGGTACTTCATTTTCTGCAATAGCTAACACCAAATCCATATTTAACTTATCTTTATACCAATCTGTTGTTTCTTTGGCATCTTTACAGCGATAAGCTACATGGTGAATTTTTTCAATGTTTATCATACGAAAGTCATCTCAATTAAATTAGGTATAATCTAATTTTAATCATAACCTGACTTCGTTCTCTAACTTTCTCAACATTTAACTTATCAGTCGACGTCAGCAATTCACTACAGAGGTTTGTATAGATTTTGTTACACTGAAAAGGTATCAAATAAATGTGCGAGCTGTTATAAGCTAAGGGACTTTAATGCTTATGCATAGTAACCTTTGATTAAGCTTAAAGCACTTATAAGCCCCTTATTAATGATAGCCAATATATTAAGCTAGGATGACAGTTTTATCTCCATTTAAGCACACACGTTGCTCGGCATGAAATCTTACTGCATGTGTTAATGCGGTGGCTTCTAAATCATGCCCCATATGCACCATTTGCTTAATAGTAAAGGTATGATTAATTGGTTTAACTTCTTGAGCAATAATAGGACCCTCATCTAAATTAGCGGTAACATAATGTGCTGTTGCCCCGATAACTTTCACGCCACGAGCGTGAGCCTGATGATAAGGGCGAGCACCTTTAAAGCTTGGTAAGAATGAATGGTGAATATTAATGGCTCTTCCTGATAATTGCTGACACAAATCATCTGATAGTATTTGCATATAGCGCGCTAATACCAATAAATCTGTATTAGTTTCATCCATCAGGCTAAGTATTCTCGCTTCTTGTTCAGACTTAGTCTCAGCTGTTATCGGGAAATGATGAAAAGGTACGCCATGCCAATCAGCTAATGCTTTACAGTCTTGGTGATTTGACATAACAGCAACAATATTTACAGGTAGAGCACCAGACTTCCACTTAGTAAGTAACGAAACCAAGCAGTGATCATCTTTTGATACTGCAATAATCACATTGGGTATATCAGCTGTATTGCGTAATTTATATTCCATGCCTAATGGCTTTGCTAGTTCATCTAATGCTTCAATAAATTCACGAGCAGACACAGTTAAATCACGATCATCAAAAGCTATTCGAGAGAAAAATGTTTCTGTATAGGGATCACTGTATTGCGATGTTTCTGTAATAAAAGCACCGTGTTCGAATAAACTTTGAGATACTTTTGCTAATACGCCTGAGCTATCAGGACATTGCCATGTAAGGATATAATGGTTGGGAGAAGTCATGTGTTTTTACTAGCACTTTAAATAATAATATAGGCACCATCATTGGTTATTTTTCTTATAAATTCCAGTGTTTAATCGCAATTTAATACTATAGTGCTACTTTACGTTGATGCAGTCGATATTCGATGCTTATTTTTAATATAAAGCTGCTCAACTTTTTCACGAGCCCAAGGTGTTTTTCTAAGAAACTTTAAACTAGATTGAATACTAGGGTCTTTAGTAAAACAGTTAATTTTGATTTGTTTTCCCAACGCCTCAAAACCAAAATACGCTTCAAGTTCAGTTACAATAACTTTTAAAGTAACGCCATGGAGAGGGTTATAGGGTTGATTGTCCATAAGATATGTCGATATAAATGAAAAGTGATTTGATTATAACAATTAATTTAACGAGGGTCTGTTGATCTTTTTCGATTTGCTTTTTGGAAAACGGCTATAAATGACTTTTCAGCAGAAAAGTATCTCTGTATCTTTTTGCATATTAAGAATAAAAAAACACCTTCCTTCAATAATAATTAAAAAAGAAAAGTGTCCGTATTTACTTTAAAAAGCTACTCTTTGTTATGCAAAGTAATTAGCCAAATCATCAGCTCCACCAATATGTTTACCACCTATAAAAATTTGTGGAACTGTATCAGCATTGGTAATCGCTCTCATTGCTGAAATGCTAACTTCATCGCCTAGGGTTAGTTCTTCGTATTGCAAACCTTGTTGCGCTAGTAAATCTTTAGCTCTGGCACAATGAGGGCAACCCGGTTTAGAAAACAAGCTCACTTGTACAGTTTGCACAGCTTCAGGGTTAATGTATCTCAACATAGTATCGGCATCAGACACCTCAAATGGGTCGCCTGGCAAATCAGGTTCAATAAACATTTTTTCAATCACGCCATCTTTCACTAGCATTGAATAGCGCCAGCTACGCTTACCAAAACCTATTTCACTTTTATCAACTAGTAAACCCATTCCTTCAGTAAAGTCACCATTTCCATCTGGAATAAAGCTAATGTTCTCTGCTGCTTGATCTTCTGCCCACGCATTCATAACAAAAGTATCATTAACTGAAATACATAATATTTCATCAACACCGTTTGCAGCAAACTTACCCGCTAGTTCGTTATAGCGAGGTAAATGTGATGATGAACAAGTTGGCGTAAAAGCACCTGGTAAAGAAAAAACCACGACGGTTTTCCCTGCAAAAATTTCTTGTGTATCACGACTATTCCAATCGTCATTCACTCGAATAGGGAATGTTACTACAGGTACTTTTTGACCTTCTTTATTTTCAAACTGATTATTAGTTGTAGACATATTATTTCCTTAATCTATAAATTTACAGGGATTGCTTAACTGCGATGAAGTCATTATGTACTAAGGCACTTAACAATTAAAATGATTTAAATCTATCATCCTAATAGATAAAACAGATTAAAAGAAAAGACTTTTATTTATAACATTGATTCATACTGGCTTATTTGTTTGCATACTTCCATTTGGTTTGCTGAATGAAAAATAATACTGCGTTTTTTATTTTTACAGTATTCTTCATAAAACTCGCTAACACTGGTTCTAGAGAGTGTTATTTTTTTTAAATACTCGACTTCTTCTAGTGAAAACTGTTCTAACTTGGGTTTTAAATCAACCAGTATTTTATCTGCTTTCAAACGAACTTTAGTCTCACTAAACTCTGCAAAGCTATCTAACAGTATGTTTTTCTTATCTTCATAGAATTTAGTTACCTCAGGTTGAGGGTAAAAATGCAAAAACAATGCAGTAACAATGATTAAAATCAATAAATTTTTCATGAGACTCCGTATACCTTATATTAGTATGCTCTAATTTATGTTATTATGCCTAGTAACAATTATATAATAAATTTTTAATACTATTTAGCATCTTCTGTTTTTTAAGGATTAATCGTGAGCGCTAACGAAAATAAAACACCACCAAAAAGTGACGTTAAAATACCTGTTAAGAATGTAAAAATACATCCTGCGAAAAATAGCCGGGAACGCTATAAGCCCGGCGATCAAATATATGTACGTAAAAACACTGGTTTTTTTCAGAAGTTAAGGCAGCGAATGAATTTAGTTTATTTCGCATTCTTTGCCATTATTCCTTGGTTACAATATAACGGTCATCAAGCAGTGTTGTTTGATATTAGCGAGCAACGCTTTACCTTGTGGAGCTTAACTTTATGGCCACAAGATCTCACATTATTAGCCTGGATATTTATATTCGGTGCCTTCTTATTATTTTTTGTTACGACTTTCTTAGGACGTGTTTGGTGTGGTTACATGTGTCCCCAAACAGTGTGGACATTTATTTTTATTTGGTTTGAAGAAAAAATCGAAGGCTCTGCTAATCAGCGTAAAAAGCTAGATAAACAAAAAATGAATGGCAATAAGTTTTTGAAAAAAACACTTAAACATAGTAGTTGGTTACTCTTTTCATTATTTACCGCTATGACATTCGCAGGTTATTTTTCTCCAATGAATGAGCTATTCATTAACATACTAACCTTAAATACTTCAGTAACTATGGCGATCATTTTAGCCTTCTTTACTTTTGCTACCTACGGCAATGCTGGTTGGATGCGAGAAGTAGTATGTTTACATATGTGTCCTTATGCACGTTTCCAATCTGCTATGTTCGATAAAGATACGTTAACTGTTGCCTATGACACTGACAGAGGTGAAAATCGTGGTGCTCGTGGTCGTAAACAAGATCATAAAGCAATGGGTTTAGGTGACTGTATTGATTGTAATTTATGTGTTGAAGTATGCCCTACCGGTATAGATATTAGAAATGGATTACAATACGAATGCATTAACTGTGGTTCTTGTGTTGATGCTTGTTCAAGCGTAATGACTAGAATGAAATACGATCAAGGCTTGATTCGTTACACTACCGAACATGAACTTGAAGGTAAAAAAGTTCACTTAGTACGCTCAAAGTTAATAGGTTATGCTGTAGTATTAATGATAATGAGCACCATGTTAATATTAGAAATTGTTAATCGTGTACCTTTATCATTAGATATTATTCGTGACAGAACTGAGTTAGCAAAAGAAAACTTTAACGGTGATATTGAAAACGTATTCACTTTAAAAATTCTTAATATGTCACAAACGGACAATACTTATAAACTATCAGTTAAAGGCCTTGATGAGCCTAAATGGCACGGAAAACAAGAGATTTTTGTTGAAGCTGCAACAGTTTATACTTTGCCTATTAGTATCTCTGTTGATCCCTATGGCCTCAAAGGCTATATGACTGATATCACCTTTCATGTTGAGAAAGTGTCAGCAGATGATGACGTCAGTATTGAACATGAAAGTCGTTTTTTCAATAAGCGCTAAGTAAGATATATGGCACAATTTGATTTTAAATCGTTATCACCAGATAGTATTATTGATGGCTTAGAAAGCGTTGGTTTTAATGTTGATAGCGGTTTATTACCGCTGAATAGTTATGAAAATCGTGTTTATCAATTTCATGATGAAAATTTAACTAAATATGTCACCAAATTTTATCGACCACAGCGCTGGGAGCTAGCACAAATTCAAGAAGAGCATGACTTTTCCTTTGAACTTGATGATTGCGAACTCCCCTTAGTTGCTCCATTAAAAAAGGATGGTAAAAGTTTATTTGAACATCAAGGTTATTATTTCGCTGTTTTTCCATGTCGTGGTGGTAGGATATTCGAAGTAGATAATTTAGATCAACTAGAATGGATGGGCCGCTTTATTGGTCGCATCCATGCTGTATCTTCTCTAGAGCCTTTTCAACATAGACCAAGCTTTAATGTTAATGAAATGCTTTATCAAGCTCGAGATATTATTGCTGAAAGCAGCTTTGTTCCTCAAGCATTGCAAATCCCCTTCTTCACTGTTCTAGATCAAGTCATTGAAATCGCAGCAGAGCAATATCAACCTGAGCAACAAATACGCTTACACGGTGATTGTCATGCGGGTAATATTCTGTGGCGAGATGAAGGCCCGCACTTTGTTGATTTGGATGATTGTCGCACAGGGCCTGCTATTCAAGACTTATGGATGATGCTTTCTGGTGATAGACAACAACAATTGTTACAAATTGATACCTTATTAATGGGCTATGAAGAGTTCTTTTCATTTGAACCTAAGCAACTTCTTTTGATAGAATCATTACGAACTATGCGTGTAGTTAACTATATGGCTTGGTTGTGTAAACGTTGGCAAGACCCAGCTTTTCCTCATAATTTTCCTTGGTTTAATACAGAGAAATATTGGGAAGAGCAGATTTTAATGCTGAAAGAGCAAATGTTTGCCTTACAACAACGGCCGTTAAGCCTACTACCCCTATAATACTTTTGTTAGCATGAACTCTAGCCTCTAGGTGCTTTGTGTCATACATTAAGCTTAAAAAATTACTTAGGACAATTAGAATGAAGAAAATGCAACAATTTTTTATGGTATTGTTAATGCCACTTTTTGCTTTATCAATCAGTGCTTGCGCAGAAAAATACACTGAAGGCGAGCAATACACTAAAGTGAATGAAACTATTTCAAAGAAAGCCGAAGTACGAGAGTACTTTTCGTTTTATTGTCCACACTGTATGCGTTTTGAACCTTTTATGGAGGAAGTTAAAAAGAACTTACCTGAAGGTGTTAAGTTTGAACGTAATCACGTTGATTTTCTTCGTGCAGCTTCACCTAAAATTCAAGCAATGTTAACTAAGTCAGTTGTTGTAGCTGAACAGTTAGGCATGGATAATAAATTAATTGGTGCCGTTTTTAACTATATCCAAGTACAGCGAGCTGTTATAACTTCTGAAAGAGATATCCGTAATATCTTTGTTTTAAATGGCGCTGATGGTGAGAAATTTGATAAATTAATGAAAAGCTTTAGTGTAAATAGCAAAGCTAAGTTAATGAAGAAGAATCAAGACATTATGGCTAAGAAAGGTGCCTTAACAGGTGTGCCGACTATGATTGTTAACGGTAAATATCGTATCAATACTAATGCATTGGATAGAAACAATTTTGAACAAGATTATCAAAATGTTATCAAGTACTTATTAACATTAAAATAATCATCTGTTAATAATCAAGGGGATTTACTCGTTCGAGAAGTTACTAAAAATCCCCTTCAATCAAATAACTTTATACTCAGCATAAGCAATGTATGCTTTATCCCTTATTTTCATAAAGAGTGTTTAATAAGGTTTCCTTAGCTTTAGAAAACTCCTCAATAGTTAAATAACCTTGTTGTTTCAAGAGAACCAGCTTTTCTAGTCCATCAACTAGGTCTGTATCAATCACACTATTTTCATCCAATAACTCTAGCTCTAAGCGATTGTCCTTATTAGTATTTTCAGCTTCTTTCATAGCTGTATCTGCTACATTTATTGTACTAGGTTTTTCAGGGTAATTACTTACTGAAGCTTCACAATATTCTTTAGATTTAACATATTCTTGTTTTTGCTGTGAGATAACAGACTGTTTTATTTTTCTTTTTTCAGTATTATCAGCGTTAATTGTTTCGCTAATAAGCCAACACCAATCTACCAACTCATCAATTACCATAGAATAAGGCTTCTTTGTCATACGGCTATCGCCTTTACGCAAATATAAACATATCGTATAAGAACTCTTATTCTTATCAGTGAGTAATAAACTAATTCGTCTAACCTTATCATCAACCATTTTATTTATTTTTTCATTGGCAAAAGCAGTATATAAATCTTGTTCAATATCTGTATTAAAGCCATGCTCAGCTTGAGCGTTGATAACATTAATAGGCTTATCATTAAGTCGTACTTCACTACTAACGAGATCAGTGATATTAATAATCTTATCTGCGTCTTTTTGATGCCTATGAAATAGTGAAATCTGTAAAGCGTTCTCATTTAATTCTAAAGAAACATATTGAGTTCTCATTATCTTTCTAACTAAGTACTTATTACGCTTAAGAAAGTAATAAAGGATGGCGAATATTACTAAGAGTGAAGGTAGTATAACTATGCTATTACTGGTTAAATCTATTTGAGTCATAATACTTTCCTTATAATTGACAACTATTGCACATGATACTTTTCTTGCTAGAGGGCTAATTCTACATACTGATTTACTGGCTTTAAGTAAAAAACTACTATTATCAAACAAAAAACATTAACTTTTAAACCAATGTAATACTTTAGCATCAATAATTTGTGCTTTATTTGCGGAGGTTAGATAGTTTAATTTTCCTTCAACCATAACGCTTTCCCCAATTTGAGCATGCTCTGCAGCGTACTCAGCCTGTTTTCCCCACACATGTAATTCACGCTCAATCAGAATATTTTGCCAACACTGTCTATCAATAGAATAAACACGCTGATTAATCGTAACATTCACTTGCGTTAAACTCTTATTATTTTGTGTTTTAATTAACTGTGGGGCTGATGCTATTTGAGCACTACAGTTAATTTGGTTTAATGTTTGGGTATAACCTTTCTTGAATTTTTGAATATGATTAGCATGAACTATTCCTGGGTGGCTTTGTATCTCGGCACTATTCTCTGCATTATTTGGTTTTATATTACTCAAATAACCTTGCACCAAAATAATATCACCTTTTTCAGCTGTCAATAATCCTTGCTCAACTAGCTCGCCTTCTACTTTTACAGGGTGATAGCTTGTCCATTCTTTGTACTGATTACTCTTTTTATCTAACCATTTAGTCGTAGTTGCCAAAATAATTTCAGTAACCGCCGATACAGGGTTAGCTCTATATCGAATATCAGGCTTAGCAACTAAATTCCCTAATAAAGTTACCGTGCATAATTGCTGATGTAGAACAGGTGTACTTACTTTATGCATGATTTAATTGCTCTGATGAAGTATTAGATAAGTCCATAATTGAAATACAATTTTATTTCTTTTTAAAATAATACTCAAGCGAGTTATTGAACAAAAAACATTCCATTTAATTTTCAAAATACTTTACTGCTTATCGATTAGTTATTAATTAAAAACAAATGTAATTGGTAAGCATTTTGGTAATATCACCGCTAAAAACTGCTCATTAAACAATCAGAATAGGATTGAGCTTGAGAGAAGCGAAGAATCTGCGCCTTGCAATGCAGTTTAATATGTGAACATAATTTGATTTTAAAGTAGCCAAAAACATAGCTTATCTGTTTGCTTTAAAGTGCTAATTTAAATGAGAACAACCCTAAACTTAAGTCAATAAAACTAAAATGGAAGATAATATGTCAAAACGTGAAGTTGTATTTTTAAGTGGTGTACGTACTGCAATTGCTGATTTTGGAGGCTCTTTAAAAGGGGTGGCACCAACAGATCTCGCAGGTCAATTAGTAGCAGAAGCAGTAAAACGTTCAGGTGCGAATAGTGAAGACGTTGGGCATTGTGTAATAGGTAATGTTGTTCATACAGATCGCCGTGATATGTATATGAGTAGAACTGCAGCTTTGAAAGGTGGACTACCTGAGTCTACACCTTCTTTAACAGTTAATCGCTTATGTGGCTCTGGATTACAAGCTATTGTTTCTGCAGCACAGTTAGTCTTACTAGATGACTGTGATTTAGCTGTTGCCGGTGGTGCTGAATCAATGACACGTGCACCTTATTGGAGCCCATCAGCTCGTTTTGGTAGCAAAATGGGTGATACACAAATGGTTGATCCAATGGTAGGCGCATTAACATGCCCTATTACAGATACCCATATGGGAATTACTGCTGAAAATGTTGCTGAAAAATGGGGGATTAGTCGTGAAGAGCAAGATGCTGCAGCCGTAGAGTCACATAATAGAGCACAGCGAGCTATAGAAGAAGATCGTTTCGCTGACCAAATTGTTCCTGTTGAATTAAAATCACGCAAAGGTGTAGTGCAATATACTACTGATGAACATGTTCGCCATGATTGCTCAGTTGCAGATATGGCAAAACTTCGCCCCGCATTTAAAAAAGATGGTTCTGTTACCGCAGGAAACGCTTCAGGTATTAATGATGCGGCCGCTATTGTTGTTATGGCAGATAGTGAATACGCTAAAAACAACGGATTAAAACCTCTAGCTAAATTAGTCGGCTACTCTTTTGCTGGTGTAGCTCCAGAAATAATGGGTATTGGTCCAACGCCAGCTGTTAATAAATTGCTTGAAAAAACAGGTATTAGTAAGGATGATATTGATGTTTGGGAAGTCAATGAAGCCTTTGCATCTCAAGCATTAGCAGTTTGCCGTGATTTAGAGCTAGACATGGAAAAAGTAAATCCAAACGGTTCAGGTATATCACTAGGTCATCCAATTGGTGCTACAGGTGCTTTAATCACTGTTAAAGCTATCCATGAACTACAACGTGTGCAAGGTAAATACGCAGTTATCACTATGTGTATTGGTGGTGGTCAAGGGATTGCTGCTTTAATTGAGCGTATGTAAATTACAGCCAATATAACTACCACTAGCTCTATTAATACAATCGTTCATTGTTGAGCTAATAACAATAAAAGCGATCTAATCAGATCGCTTTATTTTTACCTACTAAAGCTACTTGGCATGTCTAACTTTGATATCACGAAAAGCATCAAAACTATACAAAAGTAGTGCTGTCCAAATAAAAATAAATGTTATGAACTCAGCAAAATACAATGGCTCATTAAAATAAAATGTCGCTAATAAAAACATAATGCTTGGGCCAATATATTGGAAAAAACCTAAGCTAGATAAAGTTAATCGCTTTGCAGCAGCAGTAAAGCACAATAAAGGAGCGGTAGTTACAACGCCCGCCATGACTAAGGTGAAATTAAGTACATTAGTGTTTAATGCAAAGTTAGCAGTTGTACTATCAACAAAGTATATCCAATAGATAATCGCAAATGGCAACATGATAAGCGACTCTATTAATAAACCAACGAGTGAATCAACATGCATTTTTTTTCGTAATACACCATAGATTGCAAAAGAACTAGCTAATGCTAAAGAGATAAGAGGTAAAGAGCCAAGAGTAAATAACTGTACTAATACACCAAAAAAAGCCAAGCCTACAGCAATAGTTTGGTTTCTCCGTAATCGCTCACTAAAAATAAGCATACCCAATACAACATTAAATAATGGATTAATAAAGTACCCTAAGCTTGCATCCAGTAAGTGATCATTATTTACAGCCCAAATAAATAACAACCAATTAAAAGCTAATACAATTGCTGAAAGGGTAAGCTTGGCAAGCATTTTAGGTTGTTTACATAACTGAACCAGCACTTGCCATTTTTTAGAAAAAAGAACAAGTAATAAAATGAAAACGCTAGACCAAATAATGCGATGCATAAGGATCTCACCTGCATCCAGTTCTATTAATAGCTTAAAATATAGCGGCGCAATTCCCCACATAAAATAAGCTGATATCGCATTATAGATACCGCTATTAGTAGATAATTTTTGTGAGGAAAGTGCATTTGAGTTCATAAAATATGTCGATAACTATAATAAACTCTTATGATATCATTAAATTTTTATTCACTTTAAATAAAGAGCGCAATTCTGATTTAACATTAACCAACCATGTAGGTGCCTGTACCAAATGCTATATGTTCTCCGCTCTCATTGTGCATTTCCATGCGAGCAACGGCGACTTTACTGCCGCTTCGAATAATATGAGCAGTAACAATAAACTCTTCTCCTCTGCCAGGACGCAAGTAATCTGTACGCAAATCAATAGTGCCTATTTTACTCAAACTACGCTGAAGCTTATCAGGCGTCACATCAGTTAATTGTTCAACAATATTTGCAGCAGCAACTGTTCCCCCTGCTAAATCAAGTGCTGAAGCCGTAACACCGCCATGTAATATTTTTTGTGTCGGGTTACCTATCAAAGTATCTTGCCATACAAACCTAACTTCTGATTGCTTTGGATCAAACTTCGTAATTTTTAGCCCAAGCAATTGATTGAAAGGCATATTATTATTCCAATGCTCACTTAATTGCTTAAACATGTCTTCTTTGTTCATTTAGCTACTCTCTGGTCTGATGTGCAAAAATAATACATTAACATTATTTAAGTTAAATAGAATTAAAAAATAATCACGTTAACAACAACTCTAAGGTAAAATAACCTTTTACTATTTTAATGAAGATAAACCAGTTGAATTCAACTACATCCGCTTTAGCACCTCCTGACGATCAAAAGACGTTGTTACTTGATACTTTAAAGCATTACTTTGGCTATGACAGTTTCCGTGCAGGACAAATGGAAGTCATTACAAGTGTAATGCACGGTAGAGACTCTTTAATATTAATGCCCACAGGCGGTGGAAAGTCTTTATGTTACCAATTGCCTGCTACCATATTACCTGGTATTACCATTGTCGTATCACCACTTATTGCTTTAATGAAAGATCAAGTTGATAGCTTAACTCGCCAAGGTATTGCAGCATCATTTATCAACTCTTCATTAGACTCTCAAACTATTAAAGATATTTTTACTAAGCTATCTCAGGGTGAAATTAAGCTATTATATGTTGCTCCCGAGCGCCTAACGAATCATTATTTTCTACAAGGTTTAAGTGAGCTACCTATAAGCTTATTTGCTATTGATGAAGCTCATTGTATTTCTCAGTGGGGTCACGACTTTCGACCAGCTTACACACAGTTACACGTTCTTAAACAATATTTTCCACAAGTACCTGTGATGGCATTAACGGCAACTGCCGATGTAACAACACGGAAGGATATATTAACGCAGCTATCACTCAACACTCCCTATATTCATTTAGATAGCTTTGATAGAGCCAATATACGTTTTACCTTAGCGCAGAAATATGATGGAGAGAAGCAAGTATTAGGCTACATACGTAAACAAGGTGATGACTCTGGCATTATTTATTGTAATAGCCGATGGCAAGTAGAAAAATTAGCAAAATATTTAGGTGCTTGTGGTATTAACTGTGCAGCTTATCATGCAGGCTTAGAAAACGAAGTTAGAGCAATAGTGCAAGAAGGTTTTACCAAAGACAATATTCAAATTGTTATCGCAACTGTCGCCTTTGGATTGGGAATTAACAAGCCAAATGTTCGCTATGTTATCCACTTTGAACCACCTAAAACATTAGAGTCTTATTATCAAGAGATTGGTCGAGCTGGTCGTGATGGCTTACCTGCTGAGGCGCTTTTTCTCGTTGCCGACAAAGATGTAACACGTATAAAAAAGCGAATAAGTGAGGGAGATAACCCACAGCGAGTGAATGTAGAGGTGCAGCGCTTTGCAGCAATGAATGCTTTTATAGACGCTCAAACTTGTCGCCGGCAAGTAGTACTCAACTATTTTGCTGAGTACACTGAAAAACGATGTGGTAACTGTGATATTTGCTTAGATCCCCCAAGCCAATTTGATGCAACTGAAGCAGCTCAAAAAGTATTATCTTGTGTTTTTCGCATTGAGCAACAAGGCGATATTAACTACGTTATTGATGTATTACGTGGTGAAAAAACAACTAAAGTATTGCAGCAAGGTCATGACACGGTTTCTACTTTTGGCATAGGTAGCGGTAAAACCCCCGGTTATTGGTTCGCAATCATTGGCCAACTTATTCACTTAGGTTATTTACAACAAGATATAGAGCAACAATCAGCACTCTGCTTAACTACCGCTTCTAGAAGTGTACTTAAAGCAACTGAGCCTCTAATGTTAGCGAGCCCTCGTTTACAAAAAGCCAGTTATTGGCAAAATAAAGCACAGCAAAAAAGTTATGATAAAGTCCTATTCTCTAAATTAAGAGAACTTCGTAAAGATATTGCTGATGGTGAAGATATTGCACCCTTTATCGTTTTTAATGACGCTACGCTGTCTGAGCTTGCGCGCAAACTACCACAAACCCCTCAACAAATGTTAAGCATTAGTGGGATTGGCGATGTAAAATTATCCCGATATGGGCAACCTTTCTTACAGCTAATTAAACAACACCTTAAAAACTAAAAAAGCGCCTAATGGCGCTTTTTAAATTAACGACTAACCGTTAATAATTACTATTGGCTTATTACTTTAAGCTAGCATAGTAAGCAGCTAAATTTTCCATGTCTGCATCACTTAGAGAAGCAACCATACCTTTCATGGTTGGATCATTACGTTTGCCAGTTTTAAAATCTTTAAGTTGCTTAGTAAGGTAAACTTCTTTTTGGCCCGCTAGGTTTGGGTACATTGGAACAGCAGAAATACCTTCAGAACCATGACATGCAGCACACATCATTGATTTTCCTTTACCAGCAGCAGCATCACCAGCGAAAACAGGAGATGCCATTAATACGGTTGCAGCAACTGCAAGAGTAAGTTTTTTCATAATAATTGTCTCTCTCTTTGTCTATCAGAACTATTTTTTATTAAATTGACTGATTCAAGTATAAGTAAAATAATTTGTGCTGTCGTTGCTTTTTTAATTTAATATAATGATTAACATCAAATATTGAACAATTATCTTTTGAATAGTGCCTATTTTTTAATAACTTGCCACTATTTATAAGGATCTTTATTATCTTGAGAAAATAAATGTCATCTATAGAAATACAAGCAATTAACCTTGTTGATGAGAAAATCATAGTACTTTTTAATCATTATTGGGTTCAAGAAGATGTAAATACTCTAAGTAAATTAATACTTAACCCTATAGCAAATATCACGATTAAAGAGACAATTATCGGTGCTGATATTGAAAACATTCGTTTTCACTGGTTAGAATCTGAGTTTATTTTGAGCTTTGAGTGCTATAGCCAATCATGTTGGCTTGAATTACAAAACCCTCAAAATCCATCGAACACTCATGCTTTTTTTGATGTACTCATTGCAAATAGTAAGTGCTATGTTTGATAAAATACTTATTAGCCGATGTTTTCTTGGAGAAAATGTTCGCTACAATAACATTGCCATAGCTCTAAAGAATCCATTGATTTTGCAATGGCAGCAGCAGAAACGATTGATACCTATTTGTCCCGAAGTTGCAGGAGGCTTAGCTGTTCCTCGGGAACCTGCAGAGATACAACAAAAAAATCACAAAGTTATCACTCAATCTGGCACAGATGTTAGTGCTCAGTTTAATTACGGCGCACAACTAGCTTTAATGTTATGTCAACAACACAATATTCGTTTTGCTCTTCTAAAAGAATCAAGCCCATCATGTGGTAGCAAAAAGGTTTATGACGGTAGCTTTTCTAATAAGAAAGTAGCCGGAAAAGGGATTACAAGCCAACTGTTATCTGATCACAATATTAAAGTGTTCTCTGAAAGCACGATAGAAGAATTAAAGGAGTTACTCGATAAAGTCTAAAGGGAGCTATTTGCTTTTTCTTTGCTTTTAATGGCCTTTCGCGTTCTATTTATAAAGTGATTTAGTGATTCTTTTGGTCTAATTTCACTTGTACCACATGAAACACTCATTTTAGGTAATCGTACCCCAGATTGAATACTAACAAAGCGTATTTTTTCAACTCCTTGTTTTATTTTCTCAGCTATCTCATTTGCGATACTGTGATCAATATCAGGTAATAAAACAATAAACTCATCATTAGCTGAGCGTACAGGTAGTCCACTTTCATCAACGTAACTAGCCACTTTTTTAGCTATTTTCGATAAAATAACATCACCAATTAAGACTCCAAAACGTTCATTAAATTGATTAAAATGGTCAATATTTAATACTATTGCTGCAATACCTTTTTCACTATCTTCACTAAGCCAAGCTTCTACATGTTTTGACATGGCTTTCTTATTATATAAGCCAGTCACAGGGTCTAGGTAAATTTCTTGGCGAACTTCATCTAGCTCTTCTTCCAATGCTTTTGTTTGTAGTTGTGCTAATTGAAGCTGTTCCACTAATTGTTCTTGCTGGGTTTTAAAAGTAGCGGAGGCATGATGAAGCTTAGAAATAACCGTCTTAATATCTGACTTTTTATCTGACATTAAGGCTGGAATATTATTATCTAATTGCTCAATAAAGCTTTGAGCACTAGAAGCTGATTGCTGACAGTTGGCATTTACTTGCGTAAATAATTGCGACAGGTCAGTCAGAATTTCATCTCGAAATTTACTTTGCCCAAGTAAATGTTCTTTATATAATTGCTCCATAAAAAAGTCATCAATATCCTTTCCAGACAATAGCATACGTTTAATACTTGCTGTTAAGGTTGGCTTTTTATTTTTACAATATTCATAACTAACTGCATAATTAATAGGATTCACTGGCAAACGCCACTGTTTCAGTTGAGTAACAGCGAGTGTCAGTATTTTGTTTGCTTGCTTTATTGAATCGTGATACTTCACCGATTCACCTCTATAATAATTACGCTATAATAATGCTCTTTGGCACCTATGCTTGTTATTCTCTAGTATATATAGAGAAATATCTACTAAATTTACCGTTATTTTCAATACATATAGGCTAACTTAATGAAAGTATTATTCATATTTTTCTGCTTTTTTATTATTCAAAGTTGTAGCATCCATAAAATACCACCAAAAAAAATTTCCTCCAGTGATAGCAATATAGAATTACAAAAGTTAATTGAAATTCACCATCAATTTCATTTACAGAGCAGCCCATTTAACAACCCTAAGGAAGGTAGTACCAACAGTAAATTACCGAATTTGTCTCCAGAATATTTAGTCCTTCAAAACAAAAAGTTAAAAACAATATTCCAATCAATCAAAAATATAAAAAGCCAGCAACTTAATCAGGCAAACCAAATAAACCATGCTGTTTTGCTCTACATATTAAAAAACCAATTAGACAGCTATCAGAATAAAGAACACTACATGCCATTAACTGCTGAGTCAGGTTTTCATGTATGGATTAGCAGAATAAACGAACAGGTAAACTTTAAATCAGAACAAGACTATCTTGACTATTTATCACGATTACGTGCTCTTCCTCTATATTTTGATCAACAAATAGCTTGGATGAACTTAGGAATAAAAGCAGGAATTACACAACCTAATGTTGTGCTTAAAGGATTTGAGCAATCAATTATTGCTTACGTTAAAAGCGATGTTAGTAAAAGTGGATACTATAAACCATTTCAAAAAATGCCTGCTCACTTTACTCCAGCAAAAAGGCTTAGTTTGCAACAAGAAGCTTTGGCCATCATAGCAGATTATGTGATGCCATCTTATCAGAAATATTATGATTATATGGTTACTCAATACCAACCAAATGCGCGTAATAATATAGCCGCCAACTCTTTACCTAATGGCAAAGCGTACTACCAAAACAGAATAAAACACTACACAACTATTGATATATCGGCAGAAAGTGTTCATGAGAAAGGCTTAGAAGAAGTTGCTAGAATTCATGCCGAAATGAAGTTAATTATTAAGCAAGTAGGCTTTAATGGTGATTTTCCAACATTCATCAATTTTTTAAGAAATGACAAACAGTTTTATGCAAAAACACCTAGAGACTTATTAAAAGAAGCTTCTTATATTGCTAAAAAAATAGATGGCAAGCTTCCTTCTTTATTTAAAGTCCTTCCAAGAACACCTTATGGAATTATCGAAGTTCCTGCTAATATAGCGCCTAAATATACTACTGGTAGGTATTCTGGGCCTAGTCGAGATGATCAAGCTGGGCATTACTGGGTTAATACTTATCGATTAGACAGACGCCCTTTATATGTCTTAACAGCACTCACTTTGCACGAAGCTGTTCCAGGACATCATTTACAAATATCTATTGCTAAAGAAATGCAAAATGTTCCAGAGTTTAGAAATAGAACCTATATTTCAGCATTTGGTGAAGGCTGGGGTCTTTACTCTGAATATCTTGGTATTGAGGCTAATATGTATGAAAATCCATACCATAATTTTGGCCGGTTAACCTATGAAATGTGGAGAGCATGTCGCCTTGTTGTTGACACCGGCATACACAGTAAAGGTTGGACAAGAAAACAAGCCATAGATTACCTTGCTAACAATACAGCATTATCATTACATAATGTTCAGACAGAAATAGATAGATATATATCATGGCCTGGACAAGCTCTATCATATAAGATTGGGGAATTGACAATAAAAAAACTAAGACTAGATACAGAAAAAGCGTTAGGTCAACGATTTGATCTTCGAGAGTTTCATGATCAAATATTGAAAAATGGTGCTATTCCTTTGAATTTATTAGAAAAGGTTATTCATCAATATATTGCAGATAAGTTAACCGATGCTATATAGCGATTAATATATAGATGGAAAATAAAGGAAGCCACGCAAAGTTCACCGGGGAAACAGACAGAAAGCTGTTAAAATAGAAGAGCCCCCACTACATCTAAATTTGGCAGTCCCGCTGTCATAGGTTTCCCTTTAGACCGGTAACTTTGCGTACCTAGCTTTCACTAGATTTGCCCTTATCGAGCTTTAGAAGCTCAACTACATTATAAGCCATGGTTTATGATTGTAAACAAAAAAACTAACACTCTATTATAAATAGCGTTAAAATAGCACTTATTGTTTAGGTAACCCTTTGATTTTAATAATGTTAATAAAAAATAAAAAAACCTGCTTTTTTTATACTATATTTACTTTTTTATTATTTAGCTTTAGTTTTAATGCACTAGCAAAGCACAGTTTGCCTACTCACGAAAAACTTATAGCACAAGTTGAAAGCCTATTAGAACAAAATATAGAAGCATTAAACTATCAGGAAATCATAAAGCTCAGTAGTAAAGTAATAAATCAACGTGATAGTTTTCCAAATAATATAATTGCTAAAACATATTTGCTGCTAGGTTACGTTACTATCAATAATGGTGAATTAGAAACTGCATTACAATTTACTTATGATGGCTTATCTGTATTGACTCAAGATCAGGCAGTTAAAGTTCCCTTACAACTGAATTTAGCCAAAATATTTTATGCGAAAAAACAATACCAAAAATTATTAAATACTGCTCAAGAAGTTACAAACAGCCTTAAGAGTGAGAAAGATACGCGCTGTTTTCTAATGGCCCTAAGTTATAGAAGTGTTGCTTTTTCTATGCTTGGGCTACATTCAGAGGCATTGAATGATCTTCAACAGGTTGAAAAAGTTATCCAACAATACCCTACTTTTGCAGAACATATAGCCTTATTATCGATTCTAGCAAACGCTTATTATTATTTAGGGGATTACCAAACAGCTATTTCACTACAATTAAAAGTACTAAAACTACGCTTTAATTTACAACAGCTAAATAATATAGAGCAAACATACTTCCACTTAGCCAATGCACACTATCGATTAAATAGATTTGATGATGCCTATAATGCTTATTGGGAGGCTAAGCGTTACGCCCAGAAGAAGAATTCTCCTATATATATCGCTTTTGCTAGTCATGGCCTTTCATTGACATTATTACAGCAAAAAGATTATGAAAAAGCTAAAGTTGAAGCAATGAAGGCCAAAGAGTTGTTTTATGAAAATAACTTAGCAAGATCGCACTTAGAAAGTATTATTACATTATCCCAAATCTATCGTGCTCTTGGGGAAGAAGAAAAGGGTTTCACTTTACTATTGCAAGCTGAAAAACTAATAGAGAACATTACAATTACAGATACCTATATTCTGATATATCAACATCTCGCTGAAATATATTTAGCTAAGACTGAATATCAAAAAGCCTACTTATGGCAAAAAAAGTACAATGAAGCCCTATTAAATCAACATTCGATCGTTAAGAAATCTATCGTATTTAATAGTGAGTATTTTAGTAATAAAGAAACAGAAAACATACCTGCTAGCTCAAAATCACGTAATTTAGCAATGAAACTTGCTGAGCAGAGTGAGTTAACAGCCTCCTTTTCTCACAAGTTTCGTATACAACAACTCATTATTTTAATTACAACCACCATTATTATTCTACTACTATCTATAATGTTTCTCATTTGGGTTAAACAACGTAGAAATAAACTTCAATCCGAATATGAAACATTAGAGAAACCAAGTTATTTACTTCCTAATGCCGTAGAAACTAAGCAGCTTTATCAAACCAACTTTAATATGGCTAGAAAATATAACTACCCTTTGACTTTAAGCTATATTTCAATCACAAATTGGCAAGAATTAACTTTTCAATTTGATAAGAAAGCTGTTTCTGAGGTAAGTAAGAGTATCGCTCGAATGATAAACGAGCAATTAGGTGAATTTGAAACTGCTGGATTAATTAACAATGGAGAATACTTGCTATCTTTTCCTCATCAAAATAAAGAAGATGTTACTAGCACCATAGAAAAGCTAGTTTCTGCATTAAGATCAAGGTTTTTTGCCAATTTAGGTAATTTTTCAGTTATAGTTGCTTATTCAATAGAAAGTCCTGATTTTCAAGATATTGATCCCTATATTTTTCTATCACAATTAAGCGGCTCTATAAAATTTGGTGAATGAATGTTAGCTTTATTACTTATTACTGCGCTATTTATCGCTCTTAGTATTTATTTCTTTTTTCGTGCTGAAAAATTACAAAATACACTTAGATTACTAAAACGAGACTCAACTAGTACCTCAAAAGAAAATATATCTTTAAGTGAGTCTATTGCAGCTATTGCTAGTAGTCATGAAGAGTTTGCAAAAAACAGGCTACAACTAATACTAACCAATAATGAAAGTCACCCAAAAGTAGATCATATAGAACTAATTAGGCCTTTAATTTCTAACTACGTAACTATATTCAATGAGTGTTTAAAGCAAAAAGGTAGATTACATGCCATCACTAAAAAATGTTTTGATAGTCAAAGTGATGATAAGTATAAAGAGTATATTAATAAAATAATTAAAAATGATGAGAAACTACAGCGATTATGGGCAAGCAATAATCTAATCGGTTTTATCTCTTTAGTTGAAGCTCTACTAACAAAATACAATATTGCTGAAAAAGAGGCTTCATCAATTCAAGATGAGTCAAATTAGGAAAGGGTTTAAAGCAAAAAAGAAGATAGATATTTTTGTTACTAATGTCTAATTACAATATCTGGCGAAGTGTTTATTTCTCCCTCACTAGAGATAGTTGCAGGATTTCCGTTGCATAACAATATAGCTAAACTACCTGCGTTGCTATTTCGAATATAAGTAAGATCATAACCAAACTGCGCAAGGCTACTCGCTGCAAATTTTTGTGCTAATGAAAGCTTTCCCCACAATGAGTCCGTTGGAACATTTTGCTGTCGCCTTTCTAATAATGCTTCTCTTTGCTCAAATGCTTGCATACTACACCTCTTACATAAAACACTTGTTTAACTCCAAACAAGGATCCATTAACCAACTAAGCTTAAAAATTAAGCGTATTATCTTTAAAATATATTATTTTTCAGTATACATCAATAATTAAATAGCTAATAATCTCATTATTATTACTGGTAATACCTGATTATTCAGTATTTATTTTTAAATTAGTGTTTTTTTTGTTTGAATTTCAAGCGGCTTCCATACAAAATCCATTGTAAGTAGCAACATATAAATAAGAACAACTATAAAATTGAGTAGTAAGCTATGAGCATAGTGTTAGATGAATTATTGGCTTTATTAAAGTTAGAAACTATCGAAAAAGGCATTTATCGTGGGCAAAGCCAAGATTTAGGCTTTAGGGCTTTGTTTGGCGGACAAGTCATGGGACAAGCTCTATCAGCTGCCCAAGAGACAGTAGGAGCTGATCGCTATGTTCACTCTCTTCATTCATATTTTTTACGTGCGGGTGATGCATCAAAACCTGTTGTATACGAAGTAGAAGATATTCGTAATGGTATAAGCTTTAGCACTCGAAGAATAAAAGCAATACAAAATGGTGTAGCCATATTTTACATGACAGCCTCCTTTCAATGCCCTGAAGAAGGTTTCAACCATCAAGACTCTATGCCTACGGTGCAAACCCCTGATAATCTACCTTCGTACAGCGATTTTCTTTCTACCCACAAAGATGATCTACCAATAAGCATGCAAGAAAACTTTTTAGCAGAAAAACCAATCGAAATTCGTCCTGTTCAACAATACAATTGGCTTAAACCAGAAAAGACTGATTCTAATTGCCAAGTTTGGCTAAAAACAAATGGCAACTTACCTGATGACTTGCGAATTCATAACTGTATACTCGCCTATGCATCAGATTTTCATTTTCTCCCTACGGCATTATTACCGCATGCTGCGAGTCATTTATTGCCAAACTTTCAAATTGCTACTATTGATCACTCTATGTGGTTTCACCGTCCATTCCGCTTTGACGATTGGTTGTTATACAGCATGAATAGCCCTTCTGCGAGTAATGGACGAGGTTTAGTACGAGGACAAATCTTTAGCCGTCAAGGAGAACTAGTAGCCTCAACTATGCAAGAAGGTGTTATTAGACAAAGATAAATTTGAATTACAGATTTAATAAACTTACTTGGCTAATTATTACTTTATTTAGCCATTGAAGTCTTCCAATCAAATCCACTAGGGTGCTGAAACACCCTAATATCAAAGTGTGGTGAAATGGCAAATAAATGGTCAAATATATCAGCTTGAATAGCTTCATATGCTACCCAATCTGTTGTATTAGCAAAACAATAAATTTCTAAAGGGAGACCATTTACCGTTGCCGGTAGCTGTCTCACCATGCAGGTTAAGTCATTACGTATGTGAACATTTTGATTTAAGTACATTTCAATATATGCTCGAAAAGTGCCTATATTGGTTAGCTGGCGCGAATTGATTTTAGTTAACAATTCTTCTTGAGGCGCTTTTACATCAAAAGACTCATGCTCTGCAGCAAGCTCTTCTTTTTTACTCGTTAAATACGTTTTTAATAAGTGAGTATTCTCTAAAAAATCAATTTTCTCTATACTGTAAAAATCAATGCATGCGATATCAATAATTATTGTACGCTTAATACGTCTTGCACCTGTATGGTACATATTACGCCAGTTTTTAAATGAATCACTAATCAAAGCATAGGTTGGAATAGTGGTAATTGTTTTATCAAAATTTTGTACTTTAACTGTATTTAAACCTATTTCAATAACATCACCATCAGCTCCATATTTTGGTAATTCAATCCAATCACCAGTAACTACCATTCTATTTGCTGAAATTTGAATACTAGCAACTAAGCCTTTAATTGTATCTTGAAAAATCAATAATAAAACAGCAGTTAAGGCTCCTAAACCACTAAGTAAATATATTGGCGAACGACCAATAATAAGTGCAACAACAATAATTACAGTAACCAAGTAAACAATGAGCTTAATCACTTGAATAATGGAATTTAGAGGCAGATAACGTTGTTTAGCTCCCTCATGATATAAACTTTTACTGACATTGAGCACCGCACTTATTGATTGTGCTATCTGAAATGTTAATAGTACTTTAGCAATAAGTATCAGAATATCCGTCAGTAATATGCTTGGGGGTAAAACTAAAGGCGTTAAAAATAAGATAAGAATAAATGGTAATAACAACGTTAATCGGGTTAATACTTTATGCTCAAGAAATGCATTATCCCAAGTGTTTTTCGTTTTTAATATTATTTTAGTGACTATATTTAATAGATAATTTTTAGCTATATAGTAGCTAATAAAAGCAATAAAAAAGATAGCAAATAAACCAATACCTATGGCACTTGTTTCAATATAAGCACTAACAACACCCTGCTCTACTAACCATGTCTTTATCAGTTCATTCATTTGCGATCCTGCTAATTTTCAATATTGGTAGATTTTTGCATCATATTATTAAGCCTAGCATCTTTATCATGCCAATATTGCGTTAACCATTTTTGAAACGAGATCTTATAAGTTCTATCATTAAAATAATCACCCGTTAATTCTTTAGTTATTTCTGTTGTATGAACTTCTACTTGTATTTTTTTAACCTTCCCACATAAAAAGTCTACAAATGTTGGAATTCCCTCAGGGTAGTATATGGTGACATCAACAATTTTATTTAAATTTTCACCCATAGCATCAAGTACAAAAGCAATACCTCCAGCCTTAGGTTTAAGTAAGTGGCTAAAAGGTGACTTTTGCTTATCATGCTTATTCTGTGTAAAACGAGTTCCTTCTATAAAGCTCATAACACTAACGGGTTTATGTTTGAACTTAGCGCAAGCTTTACGTGTAGTTTCTAAATCTTTCCCTCGCAAGTGTGGATTCTTTCTTAAAAAAGATTGGCTATAGCGCTTCATAAAAGGGAAATCTAGTGCCCACCAAGCTAAGCCTAAAAAAGGTACATAGATCAGCTCTTTTTTTAAAAAAAACTTTAAAAAGGGAATATGCCCATGCAGTACACGCTGGAGTACAACAATATCAACCCAACTTTGATGGTTTGCCAAAACTAAATACCAATCCTTAGTACTTAGCGTTTCTAAGCCCGTTAATTCAATTTCAACCTGAGTAAATATTTTTTGATTAATAGTATTCACCGCAACCCAATTACTCGCCATAAGATCTAACAGGTAACTAAAGATTTTTTGAGATATTTTTAATGGTATAAGAGCTTTAAATAAAGAAAAGACTAGAATGGGTAATAACCAAAAGATGGTATTTAAAGTATATAAAATTAGCGAAATAGGGCCAATAATAAAAGCGGGAAGAAAATTTAGCATGAATAATTTTAACAAAAATTGCGATGATAGACTTATTTAATCATGCTTTAAGTTAAGACTCAAACTACTTCATTTAGGCAAATTTTCTATTTCTTCGATAACTATGCGATATAGCTATTAAAAAGCACAATTTTATCTACTATTTTAGCCCGTAGAGGTCACTGTTTAGTTGTAATTATCACTACAATACCTCATGCTAACTACCCTCTAGAGATCATGACAATACGCATGTTTTTTACTTATATGATAGCTTGAGAATAAGTTTTGTATTAGGAGTGAAAATGAATTTTAATCGAGCTGTAATCAAAGTGGGAAGTGCCCTAGTAGCACCAACTCAAGAAGGTTGTAGCGGAAAATATATATTAGCGATTGCGCAATTTATTACTAAGTGCCAACAGCAAGGTAAAGAAGTAGTTTTAGTCTCATCTGGAGGCGTTGCTGCTGGAAGAAGCCTTATTCATCATGGTTCACCAGAGTTATCTGTTTCTACTAGAAAAGCAATGTCTAGCGTTGGGCAAATGCAGATGATGGCTAACTGGCAGCGTTTTTTTGATATT
Organism: uncultured Colwellia sp.; assembly: GCA_964022585.1. Lineage (GTDB taxonomy): Bacteria > Pseudomonadota > Gammaproteobacteria > Enterobacterales > Alteromonadaceae > Colwellia. The sequence goes on along the minus strand of CAXIBS010000001.1, from coordinate 114,629 downwards.
CCTTGTAGCCAAATATTAATCACTCAACATGATTTAGAAGACAGAAAGCGCTTTATAAGTATTAAGAAAACCATTGAAATTCAGTTAGCTAATAACGTTATCCCAATCGTTAATGAAAATGATACGGTTGCCTCAGCAGATTCTGTTGTAGGCGATAATGACAACCTATCAGCATTAGTTGCACAAGTTTGTGGTGCCGATAGTTTGTTTATCTTAAGTGACATTGATGGTGTTTTCACTAAAGATCCCAATGTAAATGATGATGCTGTTCTGATTCCAAAAATCACTGAAATTACCGATGAAATATATGCTATGGCAGGTGTTAGCCGAAACCATATGGCCACAGGCGGAATGAAAACAAAAATTCAAGCGGCTGAAAAAGCGGTTGAACATGGAATCAATACTTATATTATTAATGGCACCAAAAGCGAAGCCTTTGCTTCTTTGTTAAAGCAAGAAAATCCTGGCACTCAATTTATTGCAGATAAAAACATTATTACCGCTAAAAAACACTGGTTGAAACATACGCGAAAGAGTCAAGGAAAAATCCTGCTAGACAGCGGTGCTGTCAACGCACTGTTGAATAAAGGCGCTTCTTTACTTCCTGCAGGAATTAAAGCGATAGAAAATAAATTTAAACCGGGTGAATCAGTTGATTTAATTGATCAACAAAATAATAAGGTTATCGGAAAAGGGATCAGCCTTTATGGCCACCATGATTTACGCCGTATCATGGGTAAACATAGTGATGATATCGTCACTATTTTAGGCCATAATCATGGTGCAGTCGTGGTGCACCGCGATGATATGGTAATCTGGTAGTCATTAAATATTGTTCAACGAATTATAAAGAGTAAAAAATGTCCGCATTTAATATGGCAGCAATGGCTGCTCAAGCAAAAAAAGCCAGTCGAGTTGCCGCTCAGCTAACGACGATAGAGAAAAATACTTTACTACATGCCATTGCTGATTCTATTGAAAAAAATAGTGAATTAATCATCAGTGAAAATAGTAAAGATATTGAATCAGGTCGAGACAAAGGTCTATCTGATGCTATGCTCGACAGATTATTACTAACTACACAACGTGTAAGTGACATTAGTGATGCAATTCGAGAAATCATTACTTTAGCCGATCCTGTAGGCAACATAGCAAACCTTGCATTACGTCCTAACGGTATGCAAGTAGGTAAAATGCGCATTCCTCTAGGCGTTATCTCGATGATTTACGAAGCTCGCCCGAACGTAACTGCTGAGTCTGCGGCGTTATGTATCAAGTCAGGTAATGCTGTAATTTTACGAGGAGGCTCTGAAGCTATTCATTCGAACCTTGCACTAGCAAACTGCTTACATCAAGTAATTGAGCAGCAAGGCTTTGATAAAAATATTGTCAGTGTTATTCCTGATACAAGCCGAGATGTAATTGAGCAATTATTAAAGCAAAAAGAGACTATTGATTTAGTTATTCCTCGTGGCGGTGAAGGGCTAATTCGTTATGTTACTGAAAATAGTCAAATTCCAGTGATTCAACACTTTAAAGGTGTGTGCCACTTATTTATTGATAAATCAGCTGACTTAGAAAAGGCAGTTAACATTTTGGTTAATGGCAAAACTCAAAAACCAAGTGCATGTAATGCCTTTGAAACGTTGTTAGTACATCAAGACCTAAGCGAACAATTTTTACCATTAGCTGCTAAAGCACTCGCCGAGGCTGCCCAAGTAAAAATACACGCTTGTGAAAGCAGTATTAATTATTTTGATGGCGGACAATTAGCCACAGCAGATGATTATCATGCTGAATATTTAGCACAAGAAATTGCTGTTAAAGTGGTAAATTCATTTGAAAATGCCGTGAGCCATATTAATGAGTACACATCAGATCACACCGAAGTTATTGTGACTCAAGATATATCTCGCAGCCAACGATTTATTCGTCAAATAAACTCATCGGTAGTAATGGTTAATGCTTCTTCGCGTTTTTCTGATGGTAATCAATTAGGTTTAGGCTCTGAAATTGGTATTTCTACCAGTAAATTACACGCATATGGGCCTATGGGGTTAGAAGCACTGACAACAGAAAAATTTGTTGTTTTTGGTGATGGGCAAATTAGGGAATAGAATTATTTTTTAATGAATAAATATTAAAAACTCATCTTAGTTATCGCTTTGATGAGTTTTTTCTTTTATGCTACGCGACCATTTTTAATGTTCGAGTAGAAAAACAGTCAATGATAGGTTTTGATTATGGCACCTCTAATTGCAGTGTGGCCAAAATGCATAATGGTCAACCACAAATACTACAGTTAGCTAACGATAGTAAAACCATTGCTTCAAATTTGTACGCTCCTGATCGTGACATTATCTGTCACTGGTTATATCAACAACTTTCAAGTGAGCAACAAAAGTCATTTAAAAGCTTACGTGTACCGCAACTACAAAAAAGTCAAAGGGCATTACGAGAGCTAGCCTTTGATGGCATTTCAAGCGAACTTGTTTTTGGTCAAGCAGCACTTGATAAATACCTCGAAGATCCTGAAGAAGGCTATTACATCAAGTCACCTAAATCATTTTTAGGTGCGAGTGGGTTAGCACCATTACAAATTCAGTTATTTGAAGACATGGTTGCAGCCATGATGAGTAACATAAAAACATTAACAGAAGAAAAATTAGGCCATAACGTTAATCAAACAGTTATTGGTAGACCTATTAATTTTCAAGGTTTACATGGCGAAGAAAGTAATCGCCAAGCCATTACTGTATTAACTAATGCAGCCAAGCGTGTTGGTTTTAAAGAAGTTGAGTTTCAATTTGAACCTGTTGCCGCAGGCTTTGAGTTTGAAGCGAGTTTAACAAAAGAAACAAAAGTTTTGGTGGTAGATATTGGCGGTGGCACCAGTGATTGCTCAATGCTATTGATGGGACCAAAGCTTAAAGATAGTGATTGTCGACTAGAGCACCTTTTAGCACACAGCGGAGTTAGAATCGCAGGTAATGACTTTGATATTCAGTTAGCTTTACAAGGGATTATGCCTAACTTAGGGCTAAATAGCTTATTGAAAACAGGTAAGCCTTTACCTACCAGCAGTTTTTTTCAGGCATTAGCGATTAACAACATCAATGAACAAACTGAGTTCTATAGTGCAAAAAATAGACGTTATTTAATGCAGTTATCTCAAGATGCACAAGAAAGTAAAATGGTTGAACGTTTAGTGACCGTACACGATCATAAACTCAGTTATCAGCTAGTCAATGCTGCTGAGCAGGCAAAAATTGCCTTGTCCGAAACAAACCAACAAACCATCGACTTACACGACGTCTGTGAACAGCTTAAAGCTGAAGTTGATAGAGATATATTACGTTCAGCCAATAATCGTACATTGGCAAGTATTGCAGAGTTAATGAAGTCAGCAGTATCACAAGCGCAATGCCAACCTGAAGTTATTTTTGTGACAGGAGGAACAGCAAAGTCTCCTATTCTTAGCGAGTTTTTACAACAACAACTGCCAAACATTCCTGTAATTGTTGGTGACCATTTTGGTAGTGTCACTGCAGGTTTAGCTCGTTGGGCAGAAAAAATATATCGATAATTTAAGCATTAAAAAAAGGGATATCATAGGTAAAAACCATAATATCCCTTTTCATTTATTATACTTCTGATACTGCTTCGTATATTTAATTAATAAGGCTACAACGTAGGTTATTTAAACCTTATGAATCCAGCCAAATTTATCTTCACGAGTACCATATTGAATACCTGTTAACTCATCATATAAGTGTTTAGATACCGGACCCGTTTCACAGTCATTGATAGTATGATCTACTTCTTTAAAACCTAATTTTCCAACAGGCGAAATTACTGCTGCTGTACCACAACCGAAAACTTCTGTTATTTTTCCGCTATCAATATCAGCTAATATTTCTTCTATATCTAATTGCTGCTCACTAACCTCATATCCCAAGGTAGGTGCTAGTTTTAAAATAGAATCTCTCGTTACTCCAGGTAAAATACTACCGCTAAGCATTGGCGTTACTATTTTTTTGCCTTCATAAACAAAGCAAATATTCATTGCACCAACTTCTTCAATAAATTTACCTTCAACAGCATCTAACCATAACACTTGTGAATAGCCTAATTTGCTCACTTCTTCAGAAGCATAAAGACTTGCTGCATAGTTACCACCTGTTTTAGCTTCACCAACTCCACCTTTAACCGCACGACGATATTTATCCGCAACAAAAACAGAGATAGGCGTTAACCCACCCGAGAAATAGCTACCTGCTGGCCCAGTTATAATAAAGTGATCATAGGTACTACTGGCACCTAAACCCAATTTTGGACTTGTTGCAATCATGGTAGGGCGTATATATAAAGAGGCACCTTCTTGCTCTGGTACCCACGCTTGATCTAATTGGACTAATGCTTTAATAGCTTCAAGGTGAAGGTTTTCATCAACTTCAGGCATAACCATACGTTTTGCTGAACGATTAAATCGTTTGATATTTTCTTCTGGGCGAAATAAGTTAATGCCGCCATCAGCATTACGATATGCTTTTAACCCTTCAAAGATTTCTTGACTATAATGAAAAACGGCTGCTGATGGGTCAAGTGATAGAGGACGGTAAGGGCCGATATTCGCATCAACCCAACCTTTATCTTGGTCAAAATTTTGTATGAACATGTGATCAGAAAAAGTAACACCAAAACTAAACTCTTCTGGACATGTATTACATTTCTCTTTGGGTAATGCTGTTATTTTTATCGTCATTTATTTGCTCATTCTAATAAAGTAAAAATTTAAAAAGTTTTCATTGTATTAACTAATCAGGAATTATTTTAAGTAGGGGAATAATATACATAACACTATTTTTCCTACGTTGATGTCCTATATCAGTTTTTCGATGAAGTAGCTTATAAACGGCTGCTCCACCAATTTGAATATTATATATACTACCCTTTTCACATGACTACGGCCATAAATAGGCTGTTCAAAAAGGAAGTTTTTGACAAAGTTAAGTATGTTATTTCACAAAGCAGCACATATAAATTACTATGCTGTCATGATAGTGTTTAATCTAGTTTCACTCTTTAGTTACTTTCAACCTTGTGCAGAAGATATCTTGCTTGCAAAAGTCAACTCACTAAGAGTGCTCACCTATTATCGCGGGTTAGTATATAAGGGGGCAACTTTACACTCATATTTATAAACTGCTAACTTAAATACATAACGGCAACAGATCTTGCCAACATGCTAGATTCTATCTCAATTTGTTACTTCCTTTCGATAACTTTCTCAATTAATAACGAGTATTTTTTGATACAAGCTAAGTTTTGCTTACCTACTAGAAAGTGACTCGTTGATTTAACATGATTACGGCTTTTTTCTATATAAATACTCGTCTTCAGTAAAGCTACAATTGACTGAATTTATCTTTTTATAGTTGGTACTCTATTTTAAGTATCACTCATAACTTATTCAGTTGTACTGAAAAAACATTGATAGTAGATAGAAAAGTTGAAACGGTATCATATTCAAAGCCTACGATACCGCACTTAACGATGATAGTAACTATAACGGCTTAACCAACATAATATTGCCCGTTATCGCTACAATTTCACACTGACTTTCTGCACTTATAGACTCAACACCTATGTCATCAGCTAAACGTGCTTGCCAATTAATCCCTGAATAGCGAATGCTGCCTGTTGTATCAGTAATATTAGAGCTTGCTAACACCTTTAAGCCAATCATATCACTCGAGTTGTCCGTTTTTCCTTTCGAGTTTTGTAGTGACTTCAATGGCTTCCATAAAATAGCAGCAACAAGCGCTGTTAATAAACCAACGGTTAAAATTTCACTTTGCCAACCATTTATCACATCAAAACTAACTAGAACCCCGGTTATTAAACTAGCAATAGCAAAAAATAACAAAGGGCCGCTCAGCCCCATTATACTTAGCTCCATCACAAAGCTCACACCTGCGATCAAGTACCATAAATGATCAGGGTTTTCTAAAAAATATTCCATAAAACCTCATTTAATAACGTAAGAATAAATTTACCAGTCACTTTTAATTAGGTAACTTCAAGCTACTTGATACCGCAATTGCCTGCGCCACAGTGTTCGCAACATTGTCACCGGTTTTACCATCTGTTAGAACCACAGTACTTTCATTCGCTATCGCTTGATGTGCAGTAATGGCATCTTGTGCCAAAGTTAAGGTTACAGCTGACTGTCCTACTTCAGTATTAGCTATATTACCCACGACCTCTAGTGCATTAGCATCTGCTTCTGCGACTAAACGAATGGCTTCCGCCTTACCTGAAGCTTCTAAAATTTGTGACTCTTTTGACGCTTCGGCTGCTAAGACTTGTTCAGACTTTGCTGCTTCAGCATCTAAAACTCTTGCACGCTTTTGACCTTCAGCTTCTGTAATTGCTGCAGTTTTAACACCTTCCGCCGTTAAAATAACTGAGCGTTTCTCACGCTCTGCTGTCATTTGTTTTTCCATATCTTCACGAATAGTTTGCGGCGGCGTTATATCTTTAATCTCATATCGAGTTACCATAACTCCCCAAGGAGCTGTTGCTTCTGTCATCGCTCCTAAAATTTGTGCATTAATTGAATCACGATTTTGGAAACATTCATCCAATTCCATTGCACCAATGGCATTACGCATGGTTGTCATGGCAAGTTGTGTTACCGATAATTTGTAATCAGTTATGTTATTTGTTGCTGCAGCTGCATCGGTTACTTTCATAAATAAAATACCATCAATATCTAAGGTAATATTATCTTTGGTAATAGCAGGTTGTGAAATAATTTCCAGCGATTGCTCTTTTAAGTTGCGATCAGCAGCAACCGATTGTACATAGGGAATAATGAAGTTTAAGCCCGCTGATAACGTTTTACTGTATTTACCTAGAGTATAAACAACAAAACCACGGTTTTGTGGGACGAAATAAATACCTTTTTTCAAGGTATATAGAATAACGATTGTTAGCCATAGTACTGGGCTAGTTAGTATACTTTCTGCAATATTTTCCATTTAATCATATTCCTTAATGATAATAATTTTCAATTGATTACGTTAATTGACTATGTAATTGAAAGCAACCTATATTCTGTATCAAAAAAACCCAATATTAAAAATTAATATTGGGTTTCATAAAATTTAATAACTTACTATATTAAGGTAAATCGCTTTACTCACTAATATAAGTACAACAATAATCTATTATTGTTTTAGCTTTAATTTCAAATTCGCTGTTTGCAGGCACATAAAAAGACTCTCCACCTGTAATAGCTTGCCATTCAATACTATTGGGTAAAAGTATTTCACAATCACCAGAAGTAATTTCCATCAATTCTTTTTCATTAGTACCAAACTTATAATCACCCGGCATCATAATACCTAAGGTTTTAAAGCTACCATCAGCGAAAGTGATTTTACGACTAGTCACTTTACCTTCAAAATAAACATTAGCAGCAGCTTCAATTTCAACATTTTTAAAAGTTGTCATTTTCTTACCCTTATAAATCAAAAAAAATGCCACAGTATTGTTGTGGCATTTTATAAATTACTTATTTATACAATCCAAAGAGGAGTGTATTATTTCTTAAGACGCTGTAGCAATTCTTTTCATATCAGTCATGTAGCCACGAAGCTCTTTACCAATTTTTTCAACGCCATGGCTGCGAATTGCTTCGTTAACTTCAATTAAACGTGCATTGTCAACATTAGTTGAGCTATCTTTCAAGCCTTCACCCAGTTCTTCAAGCGTTAACTTGCTAGCATATTCAGCTAATAAAGGTTGAGCAGCATGCGTAAATAAGTAGTTACCGTATTCTGCTGTATCAGAAATTACTACGTTCATTTCGTATAGTTTGTTACGAGCGATACAGTTAGCAATTAATGGCGTTTCATGAAGTGACTCGTAGTAAGCAGACTCTTCAATGATACCTGAATCAACCATTGCTTCAAAAGCAAGCTCAACACCAGCTTTAATCATAGCAACAACGAAGATACCTTTATCGTAGTATTCTTGCTCAGAGATTTCAGTTTCACAATCAGCTGCTTTCTCAAAAGAACTTTCAGCTGTTTCTTCACGCCATTTTAATAAGTTAGCGTCATCGTTAGCCCAATCTTCCATCATAGTTGCAGAGAAACGACCTTCAATGATGTCATCCATATGCTTTTGGAATAAAGGACGTAAAATAACTTTTAATTCTTCAGACATATCAAACGCTTTAATTTTTGCAGGGTTTGATAAACGGTCCATCATGTTAGTGATGCCGCCGTGCTTAAGACCTTCAGTTGTAGTCTCTAAACCGTATTGTAATAATTTACGTGCGTAAGCTGCGTCAATACCTTGAGCAACTAATTGCTTATGACCTAATACAGCAGCTGTTTGTAACATACCACAAAGAATTGTTTGCTCACCCATTAAGTCAGACTTAACTTCAGCAATGAAAGAAGATTCAAGAACACCAGCTCTGTCACCACCCGTTGCAGAAGCATAAGCTTTAGCGATTGCTAAACCGTTACCTTGAGGATCATTCTCAGGGTGAACAGCAATTAGGGTAGGAACACCAAAACCACGTTTGTATTCTTCACGTACTTCAGTACCTGGACACTTAGGTGCAACCATAACAACTGTGATATCTTCACGAACCTGCATACCTTCCTCAACAATGTTGAAACCGTGTGAGTAAGAAAGTGTTGCACCTTGCTTCATTAACGGCATTACCGCAGTTACTGCTGAAGTATGTTGCTTATCTGGTGTTAAGTTTAAAACTAAATCAGCTTGAGGAATTAATTCTTCATAGTTACCAACAGTAAAGCCGTTTTCAGTAGCCCATTGGTAAGATTGACGTTTTTCAGCAATTGCTGCGTCACGTAATGCATAAGAAATATTTAAGCCAGAATCACGCATGTTTAAACCTTGGTTTAAACCTTGTGCACCACAGCCAACGATTACAATGTTCCAGTCTTTAATGAAGTTACAGCCATCGCTGAATTCTTCACGTTTCATAAAACGACATTTGCCTAATTGGCCTAGCTTCTCACGTAAACTCAAAGTATTAAAATAATTGCTCATGATATTTCCTTTAATTCTATAAATAGTTTGGTTAGCTTTCTAACCTTAAAAACATCATACGCTAGCAATCACATTGCAAAAAGTGATATATTTGCATCGACACATTGCGTTTTTTGCAACAATAGAGATTGTATTTATGGATCAAAAATCATTAGCTATGTTTTTGCACTTAAGCCAAACGTTACATTTTGGCAAAACAGCTCAAGCTTTTCATATGAGCCCATCAACACTGAGCAGAGCAATTCAGCGCATTGAGGATGGAGTAGGTAGTGAATTACTGTTACGGGACAATCGCACTGTAATGCTAACGGATGCAGGTAAAAAATTTCAGCACTACGCCCAGCAGCAAACAGAGCAATGGCAACTATTCAAACAGTCTTTAGATGAAACCCAGCAAGCACTCACAGGGAAGCTAAGCATTTACTGCTCAGTAACTGCTGCTTATAGCCATTTACCGCCGTTATTAGAACGCTTTCGCCAGCAACATCCACTAGTAGAGATTATGCTTACCACGGGAGATGCTTCTGATGCACTCGAACAAGTACAAACTAAATCGGTAGATTTTGCTATTGCCGCTAATCCAGAAAACTTACCACGCAGCATGTATTTTCAGTATATTGCAACTATTCCCTTAGCTGTTATTGCTCCAACCATGAATTGCATTGTGCAACAACAACTCAGTGAAAAGATATTGCCTTGGTCAGAAATCCCCATCATTCTGCCAGAACATGGTCCAGCACGAAAACGATTTGACTTGTGGTATAGAAAAAAACAGCAAGGGAAACCAAACATCTACGCAACAGTGTCGGGTCATGAAGCTTTAGTGAGCATGGTTGCCTTAGGCTGTGGTGTTGGCATAGTTCCGCAAGTGGTAGTGGAAAACAGTCCTGTAAAAGATCGTGTTCAATACTTGGCTAATGTGGGCGAGATTGCACCTTTTGATTTAGGTATTTGCTGTTTAAACCAAAGCAAAAGCCAACCATTGATCAAAGCATTTTTTAATGCAATTACTTGATGCTAAGCATTTACCGAGTTGGTTAAGTGTTTTAATAATCGATCCATTGCGCGATATGAAAGCGCTTCGATAAGGTGTTCATGCAAAATATTATCACTCTCTGCCATATCTGCTAGCGTACGTGATATTTTAAGAATTTTATGATGAGCACGTGTAGATAGTCCTAACTTCTCAACGGCTAACTCAAGAAATTCATTATCGTCAGCTTTCAAATTACAATGTTTTTTCAAATCACTTGTCGTTAAATGTGCATTCGCTGCACCTTGTCGATTGATTTGCCGTTGTCTGCAAGCTTCTACTCGCGCTTGAACAACCTGACTTGTTTCATTAGATTGTGTATCTTCAGACCAAGTTCCCCGAGGAAGGCGTGCGACCTCAATTTGAATATCAATTCTGTCAAGAAATGGCCCAGATAATCGATTTAAATAGCGAAGCACTTGCTCAGGCGTGCTGCGGTTATCATTAAAAAATCCTGTAGGGCTCGGATTCATCGCCGCAATTAATTGAAAGCGAGCAGGAAAACATTGCTTGTGCATAGCTCGAGAAATTGAAACTTCACCAGACTCCATAGGTTCTCGAAGCACATCTAACACTTTTCGTTCAAACTCGGGCAGCTCGTCTAAAAACAATACACCATGATGCGCTAATGAGATCTCTCCCGGTCTAGGCTGACTTCCCCCTCCAACCAACGCTGCTGATGATGCAGTATGGTGTGGCGCACGAAATGGCCGGGTTAACCATGACTTTGCATTAATATTTTGATTACTAATGGATTGAATGGCTGCCACTTCAAGCGCTTCAGTTTCAGTCATTTTTGGCAGTATCCCTGCTAAACGACTCGCTAACATGGTTTTACCTGTTCCAGGAGGACCGATAAAAAATAAATTATGACTGCCACTCGCCGCAATTTCTAACGCACGTTTAGCTAAAGGTTGGCCAATAACATCTCTAATATTAAGATGCTCTGTTGTTTCTAATTCTTCAACCGTCTTTTCTACAACAAAGGGAAGTAATATTTGCCGTGAAAAATGGGCGTATAACTGAGTTAAATGTTCCAATGTATGAATTTGAGCCTGTTTAACCCAACTAGCTTGCTCACTATTTTGTGCTGGCAGTATCAAGGTTCTCTTACTTGCACAACATGCCATTGCCATAGGAATTTCACCAATAATAGCTCTTAGCTCTCCAGATAACGCTAACTCACCCGCAAATTCATAGTCTGCTAAATCTACTTGCGGCAATTGTTGCGAGGCGGCTAAAATTCCAACCGCAATAGGCAAATCAAACCGAGCCCCCTCCTTGGGCAAGTCAGCAGGCGCTAAATTAATCGTAATTCGCTTTGCTGGGAATTCATATCCACAATTTACAATAGCGCTACGCACCCTATCTTTAGATTCTTTAACAGATGCTTCAGGTAGCCCGACAATATGAAAAGCCGGCAACCCATTGGCCAAATGCACTTCTACGGTAACTAAGGGAGATTCTAGACCAACACGAGCACGGCTATACACACAAGCAAGTGACATAATAATTCCATTTATCAGATTCCATCTTTTGAGTGTAGACAAGTATTGATTATTTTCCGAATGTAATTCTACTATCATTATTTTTTATTTTTAATATAAAATCAAAATAGGAAAAAAAGCTTGCTCAAAACATTAGAGCTATGGTACTAATTTAATAAGGGCATAGTACTGAACATAAAAACTACAATAAATAGTCTGCCAAAATAAACAATGTAAGAGAAAAAAATGCAAAAATTTAGCTCAATTATTATTAACCTTCTCGTCGTGGTGATTATTAAATTACCCCGAGGGTTTTCACTGAGCTAAAGAAAAGCAAAACTGAAATACTAACCCTCGCTTCGAAAGAACCGAGGGTTTTCTGCTTTTTTAGCAAGATATTGTTTCAAAAAGCAGAAAAAATTCGACATTACTTTTAGACAACTGATTTTGGAATTATCATGACCGAGAGCAAGCCATTAACAGGCGGCGGATTACTATTTAGCGTACTAGAACAGCATGGTGTAGAACATATTTTTGGTTACCCTGGCGGTGCCATTATGCCTATTTACGATGCACTCGTTGACAGCAATGTTCAACACTTTTTATGTCGTCACGAACAAGGCGCCTCATTCTCTGCAGTAGGCTATGCACGTGCTTCAGGAAAAGTAGGCGTTTGTATGGCAACGTCAGGACCTGGTGCGACAAACTTAATTACTGGTCTTGCTGATGCTCTGGCAGACTCTATTCCTGTTGTAGCAATTACTGGCCAAGTACCAACGGCAGCAATGGGTAGTGATGCTTTCCAAGAAACTGATATTTTCGGTTTATCTTTAGCCTGTACTAAGCACTCTTTCCAAGTATCAAATATCAATGATTTAGAAAAAGTATTGCACCAAGCTTTTGCTATTGCACTTGAAGGACGACAAGGCCCTGTTCTAGTCGATATTCCAAAAGACATTCAGATTGCTGAAGTTGAGCAAACATTTAAAAAGATGTCTCCTTTAAAAAACAAAGTTAAGCTGCCACTTGCAGATATTACTAAAGCATTAGATTTACTAACACACGCCAAAAAGCCTATTTTGTATGTAGGTGGTGGTGTTGGAATGGCAAATGCTATTGACGAAGTGAGAGATTTTGCTAATAAAACGGGCATGCCAACTGTTTCTACTTTAAAAGGTTTAGGTGCAATTAATCCTGATAATGAAAATTATATGGGCATGTTGGGAATGCATGGTACTAAGGCATCAAATTTAGCCGTGCATGATTGTGATTTATTAATCGCTGTTGGCGCACGTTTTGATGACCGTGTAACCGGTAAATTAGATCAATTTGCACCTGACGCTAAAGTTATTCATTTTGATATTGATACCGCTGAAATTAATAAACGCAGAATTGCTGATGCGCCTATTCTAGGTGACTTAAAAGAAAATCTTCCGCTATTAAGTATGTCGTTAGACATTGAAGAATGGCAAGCAAAAACCCAGCAAATGAAAGCGGATTGCGCTTGGCGATACGACCACCCAGGTGAGGGTATTTTTGCACCTGCAGTATTAAAAGAAACCAGTGATTTAATGCCTGCAAATACTTGTGTAACTACTGATGTAGGTCAACATCAAATGTGGGCTGCACAGCATATGGATTTTGACGATCCGTGTAACTTTTTAACCAGTGGTAGCATGGGCACAATGGGCTTTGGTTTACCTGCGGCAATCGGTGCACAAATTAGTCGTCCACATGATACTGTTATCGCTGTTTCTGGTGACGGTTCTATCATGATGAACGTGCAAGAATTAGCGACAATTAAGCGCTATCAAATTCCTGTTAAAATCATTTTAATAGACAATGCTAAATTAGGTATGGTTCGCCAATGGCAAGACTTGTTCTTTGATGGTCGTTTAAGTGAAACTGATTTATCAGATAACCCTGATTTTATTATGCTAGCAAATTCTTTTGATATTAAAGCTAAGCAAATAACTCAAAAAAGTGAAGTAACAGACGCAATCAAAGAAATGTTAGATCATGATGGTCCTTACTTATTACAAGTTAAAATAGATGCAAAAGATAACGTTTGGCCATTAGTTCCACCTAATAGTGCTAACAATGAAATGATGGAGAGTGCGTAACATGAATAATTATAAATTAATCATCATGACAGATGATAAACAAGTAGTTCTTGAACGAATTTTACAAGTAACTCGTTATCGTGGATTTTTAATTAACGGCATGACAGCGCAAGTTAACACTGGAACTAATATCGCTACAATTGAACTATTAGTAAGTAGTGATCGTCCTATTTCACTGTTAATTGATCAAATCAACAAACTTGTCGACATAAAAAGTGTTGCGGTAGACGATAGTTCATCACAGCTTTGTAGTGCATAAACATACGTGCTGATAGCTTAACGTGAAATAAAATCTAGACAGGTTAGATCGAATTAATGCCTAATATCTATTGGGCATTAATGGTGAAGCAATGGATGCAAGCTTAATTAGTGGCAAATATCACTGCTACTGAAATAGTAAAACCTAGGAAAAAAGATGACAAAAGTTAATGCAGACGTAATTTGGTTTAATGGTAAGTTCATACCGTGGAAAGATGCTACCGTTCATGTAATGAGCCATGCTTTACATTATGGTTCTTCAGTATTTGAAGGTATTCGTGTCTATGATACACCAAATGGCACCTGTATTTTTCGTTTAAGAGATCACATTGAACGTTTGTTTAATTCAGCTAAAATTTACCGTATGAGTATTCCTTTTACGGTAGACAAAGTTATACAAGCCTGTAAAGATTCTGTAAAAGAAAATAACCTAAAAACTGGATACTTACGCCCATTAGCATTTTTAGGTGATGTTGGCATGGGGCTTCGTCCACCAATTAATGCAGAAGCCGATTTAATGGTAGCTGCTTTTAATTGGGAAGCGCTCCTTGGCGCAGACGCAATTGAAAACGGTGTTGATGTTGGCGTATCCAGCTGGAACCGTTTAGCACCAAATACAATGCCTACAGCAGCTAAAGCTGGTGGTAACTATTTATCATCACAGCTAATTTCTATGGAAGCTAGGCGCCACGGTTACACTGAAGGCATTGCCATGGATATTAACAATCACATTAGTGAAGGTGCAGGTCAAAATTTGTTCTTAGTAAAAAAGGGCATTATTTATACACCGCCAGGTAGTGCTTCAATTTTGCAAGGTTTAACCCGTGATGCAGTATTTGTGTTGGCTAAAGAGTTAGGTTATGAAGTACGTGAAGAAAACATTTCACGTGAAGCTTTATACCTTGCTGACGAGTTTTTTATGACTGGCACAGCCACTGAAATTGTACCTATAAATTCAGTAGATGGTATAGCTGTTGGTAGCGGCTTACGAGGCCCAGTAACTAAAGCCTTACAAGGTATCTTTTTTGGTATTTTTGATGGCTCAACTGAAGACAAATGGGGTTGGTTAGAGCCAGTAACATAAGCTCCAACCTAACTCGCGTTATTGCACACTTATTTATCTTATATTAATAAATTGAAATAAATGTGCATTATAATGAGTAAAATTAAGTCTCATTTTAAAAACTATTTAACCACGCTTTGCCAAAAAGAGCTTAGCTAAGAATATTTTTCAAAATGATATTTATACGCTTTAACTATTTTATAACTTGGAAACCAAAATCATGCCTAAATTAAGATCTGCAACTTCTACTCAAGGCCGTAATATGGCTGGTGCTCGTGCCCTGTGGCGCGCAACAGGAATGACTGATGGCGATTTTGGTAAACCTATTATCGCTGTAGTTAACTCTTTTACACAATTTGTACCTGGCCATGTTCATTTAAAAGATATGGGACAATTAGTTGCTGGTGCTATTGAAGAAGCTGGTGGTGTGGCTAAAGAGTTCAACACTATTGCAGTAGATGACGGTATTGCTATGGGTCACTCAGGCATGCTTTATAGCTTACCATCGCGTGATTTAATTGCCGATTCTGTAGAATACATGGTTAACGCGCATTGTGCAGATGCCATGGTGTGTATTTCTAACTGTGACAAAATTACCCCAGGCATGTTAATGGCAGCCATGCGCCTTAATATTCCTGTAATCTTTGTTTCTGGTGGTCCAATGGAAGCAGGTAAAACTAAACTTAGTGAGCAAATTATCAAGCTTGATTTAGTTGATGCCATGATTCAAGGTGCTGATCCAGAAGTAAGTGATGAGCAAAGCGATCAGATTGAACGTTCAGCCTGTCCTACTTGTGGTTCATGTTCAGGTATGTTCACTGCCAATTCAATGAACTGTTTAGCTGAAGCACTTGGCTTAGCATTACCGGGTAATGGCTCGATGTTGGCTACACATGCTGATCGTGAAGCGTTATTCTTAAAAGCAGGCTCACAAATTGTTGAGTTAACTAAACGTTACTACCAAGACAATGACGACTCAGCTTTACCTCGCAATATTGCTAGCAAAGCAGCATTACACAATGCAATGTGTTTAGACATTGCTATGGGTGGTTCAACCAATACCATTTTGCATTTATTGGCAACAGCACAAGAAGCTGAAATAGATTACACCATGGAAGACATGGATAAATTATCTCGCATCGTGCCACAACTTTGTAAAGTTGCACCTTCTACACCTGACTATCATATGGAAGACGTTCATCGCGCCGGTGGAGTTATCGGTATTTTAGGTGAGTTATCACGTGCTAACTTATTAAACACTGATGTGCCGAACGTTTTAGGTACTACACTTGCTGATGTTATTGCTAAATACGATATCACAGTGACAGAGGATGAAGACGTTAAAAAATTCTACCGTGCAGGCCCTGCAGGTATTCGTACTACTAAAGCATTTAGCCAAGACTGTCGTTGGGATACATTAGATGATGACCGAGCCAATGGCTGTATTCGTAGCATTGAGCATGCTTTTTCAACTGAAGGTGGCTTAGCGGTACTTTCAGGTAATATTGCTGTTGATGGTTGTGTTGTTAAAACGGCTGGTGTAAGTGATGATAACTTGACCTTTACTGGTCCTGCACATATTTTTGAAAGTCAAGATGATGCCGTAGCCGGTATTTTAGACGGAAAAGTAGTCGCTGGTGAAGTGGTTGTTATTCGTTACGAAGGTCCTAAAGGTGGTCCGGGCATGCAAGAAATGCTTTACCCAACCACTTACTTAAAATCTATGGGTTTAGGTAAAGCCTGTGCGTTATTAACTGACGGTCGCTTCTCTGGTGGTACATCAGGCCTATCAATTGGTCATGTTTCTCCTGAAGCTGCTGACGGCGGCACAATCGCTTTAGTTGAACAAGGCGATATTATCCATATTGATATTCCTACACGTGAAATTACTTTACAAGTACCTGAAGCTGAACTTGATGCTCGTCGTGCTGCAATGGACGCTAAAGGCAAAGATGCGTGGAAACCAGTTGATCGTGTTCGCCCTATCAGTTATGCACTTAAAAACTACGCAATGTTAGCAACTAGTGCTGATAAAGGTGCTGTACGTAACCGAGATTTATTAGATGGCTTAGTTGAGAAATAACAACTAATTACAAACTAAGCGTTTATGTTAAAGAGCGTCCAACACGATAGTTGTGGCGCTTTTTTATTGATTTAAAGATAATTTCACAATCGATGTATAAATAAGATGACCGAAAAACAAAGCCAACAATTATTATCAGAACAAGCTGAGCAACTAGATTATTTAAGACGCATATTACTTGCGCCTGTCTATGATATTGCTGTTGAAACAGAGCTTACACATTTAAATAAATTATCAACACGTTTGAATAATCAAATTTTTTTAAAGCGTGAAGATCAACAACCAGTACATTCATTTAAACTTCGAGGAGCATACAATAAGCTTTCTAGTTTAACTGAAGCTCAATGTATTCACGGTGTAATTGCTGCATCAGCAGGTAATCATGCACAGGGCTTAGCGTTAGCTGCAAGTAAATTAGGCATTAAAGCCACTATAGTTATGCCTAAAACCACACCGGATATTAAAGTAGATAATGTTAGGCGTTTTGGTGGTGAAGTTCGCTTAGTGGGTAATAGTTTCAATGAAGCACAAGCTGCTTCAATTGAATATGCTAAAACTGAAAATAAGACCATTATTCATCCTTTTGATGATACTGATGTTATTGTTGGTCAAGGCACTGTAGCTAAAGAGTTATTACAACAATTACCTAATGCAGATGTTGTTTTTATTCCCGTTGGTGGCGGTGGTTTATTAGCAGGCATGGCTGTTTATTTAAAGCAGCTTAGCCCGAATACCAAAATAATTGGTGTTGAAGCTGAAGACTCTGCTTGTTTGCAAGCAGCTTTAGCCGCGGGTAAACCTACAGATCTTGAGCAAGTTGGCTTATTTGCCGATGGTGTTGCAGTTAAGCGTATCGGTGAAGTCACTTTTGATCTTATTGAACGTTATTGTGATGAAGTTATTACAGTTACAACCGATGAGATATGTGCTGCAATCAAAGATATTTTTGAACAAACCCGTGTTATCGCTGAGCCTGCTGGTGCTTTATCTTTAGCGGGCTTGCAAAAATATACTCAACAAAATCAATTAAATGATCAGTCTTTAGTTGCTGTGTTATCTGGCGCCAACATGAATTTTCATAGTTTACGTTATGTTTCAGAGCGTTGTGAATTAGGTGAAAATAAAGAAGCCATTTTAGCTGTGACTATCCCCGAAGAAAAAGGAAGTTTCAAACGCTTTTGCCAAAGTTTAAACAACAGGGTCATTACTGAGTTCAACTATCGCTACGTTGGAGAGCCAACTGCCAATGTTTTTGTTGGTGTTCGCTTAAGTGGTGATATGGAAGAGCGCCAACGCCTATTGAAACAATTAAGCAATGCCAATTATCAAGTTGACGATTTTACAGATAACGAGCTAGCAAAATTACACGTTCGTTATATGATCGGTGGAAAAAGTAGTGACACTGCACAAAATGAGCGTTTATTCTGCTTCGAGTTTCCTGAACATCCAGGCGCATTAGAAAAATTTCTTGATGCCATGGGTGAATTGTTCAACATTACGTTGTTTCACTATCGCAATCATGGTGCTGCATTTGGACAAGTTCTTGCTGGATTTGACGTTAATAAAGATAAGGAAGACGAGTTCTTTCAACACTTAAATGCCTTAGGTTATCAGTTTGAAGAAGCAACGAATAATCTAGCTTATCAAGCATTCCTTAGCTAATCGCAACATAGTTCACTATATAACACGTACAAGCTTAAATAGGGTGATCATTCAATCACCCTATTTAAGCCTTTCTTAATTAATATTTAATTTAGTTTAATTTTCTATTCATTGCCTCTGTCTATTATTCCTATTTTTGTTATATAAAATAACATATACGAATGTTCCCTCAAAAAAACACCTCAAAAGGTAAATATTCCAAGCACAATATATAGACAAAATTACAAATCAAATACCCATATATTGTATTAACCGACAAACAAGTTGATCTCGATCAACTAAAGCATCCAGTAAAATACTATATATTGTGCTTCATTATAAAAATAACACACTATATAGATATCTCATGAAATTTAACTGCATATCTCCTAGCATTGTTTTTCAAGAAGTGCCCAATGAAATTAGCCTTTGCTTTAGCATAACGGGTTGCAAAGTGGGCTGTAAAGGTTGCCATAGCACCGAACTTTGGCAAGAAGATTACGGCTTAGAATTAACTAATATTAACTTCAGCAGCTGGATTAAAAAATATAAAGGCTTAATTAGCTGTGTAGTGTTTTTTGGTGGTGAGTGGCAAGAAGAAGCCTTAATTGAAAAATTAATCACTGCCAAAAAACAAGGTTTGAAAACTTGCCTCTACTCAGGGCAGAAACACATTAATCTAAATATATCTCAGCACCTAGATTTTCTAAAAACAGGAGAATGGCGCGCTGAACTTGGCGGCTTAGAAAGTCCGATAACCAATCAAGTTTTTCGTAATCTAGTCTCAGGTGAAAAACTTAATCATCTATTTAGCAAAAATCACATCACTAATACTGTCTCACAAGGAATAAATAATGTTGCGGCTTAATAAAGAACAAATTAATAATAAAAAAGATTTTATCCAAAACTATTTTCTAGCAAAAAATGCTGCTGATGCTTCAAAAATGGATGCCAATGCTAATGTTAGTCATAAAAATATAGCCACCTTAGAGGCTGAACTACTAAAAGATTGTTTTGTACAAATCAATCGCGCGTTAGTGCATGACAAGATTCGCGACACCTTCGATGAAAAACTAGCAAAAGAGTACATGCGACAAATAGAAGATCATGAAATTTATGTACATGATGAAACCAGTTTGAAGCCATATTGTACCTCAATTAGCATGTATCCATTTTTATTAGATGGTTTAACTAAGCTTGGTGGTGAGTCAAAAGCACCTAAGCATTTAGAATCTTTTTGCGGTTCTTTTGTAAATCTTATTTTTGCTATTTCAGCACAATTTGCCGGTGCTGTAGCAACAGTCGAATTTCTTACATATTTTGATTACTTTGCGCGATTAGAATATGGCGATGATTACTTAGCAACTCATCAATTTGAAATTTCAAACCATTTACAACATGTTGTATACGCCATTAATCAACCAGCTGCTGCACGTGGATATCAAAGTGTATTTTGGAATATTTCATTATTTGATCAGCATTACTTTAACTCAATGTTTGGTGAATTTGTTTTCCCTGATTTTTCTAAGCCAAATTGGAATACCGTTGATAAATTACAACAGTACTTCTTAACATGGCTGAATAAAGAACGTGAAAAATCGGTGTTAACTTTCCCAGTAGTTACAGCAGCGATGTTAACTGAGAATGGTCAATGTAAAGACCAAGGCTTCGCGCATAAACTTGCCAAACAAAAATCAGAGGGTAATTCGTTCTTTATCTATTTATCTGATAGCGCTGACTCTTTAGCCTCATGTTGTCGATTACGTAACGAAATATCTGACAACACTTTTTCTTATACCCTAGGTGCTGGCGGTGTAGCAACAGGCTCAATTAATGTTATCACGCTAAATATGAATAGACTAATACAAGATGGTCGCGATTTAAAAACAGAAATTGAAAAAATTCAAAAGTACCAGGTCGCTTATCGCAAGTTAATGGAAGACTATAAAAAACAAGGTGCACTTTCTGTTTACGATGCGGGCTTTATTAGCCTAGATAAGCAGTTTTTAACTATTGGGATAAATGGTATGGCTGAAGCTGCAGAATATTGCAATATTACAGTTGGCAACAATGAAGCCTACAAAAGCTTTGTTAGTAAACAATTAAAAGTTATTTACCAAGCTAATCAAGCGGCAAAAAAAGAATTTGGTTATATGTTTAATACCGAATTTGTACCGGCAGAAAACCTTGGCGTTAAAAATGCAAAATGGGATAGTAAAGACGGATATCAAGTCAATCGTGATTGTTATAACTCTTATTTCTATATTGTCGAAGATGATGATACTAACCACATCGACAAGTTTGTTATGCATGGCCAAGAAATGACTCAATACCTTGATGGTGGCTCTGCTTTACATTTGAATTTAGACGAAGCACTCTCGGCAGATGCTTATGTAAAACTGTTTAATGTTGCCGCACAGACAGGGTGTAATTATTTTTGTATTAATGTAAAAATCACTATTTGTAATGAGTGTGAAAAAATTGATAAACGTACTTTAACCGCCTGCCCTAATTGCGGTAGTGATAATATTGATCATGGCACACGTGTTATTGGCTATTTAAAGCGAGTTACGGCATTTAGCCAAGGTAGGCAAAAAGAGCATGCACTACGCCATTATCATAAAGAAAGCGCTTAATAAGAAGGAACGGTACACTATAAAGTAATCTCTAATTAAAAAATTTATAGCGGGATTACTTTATAGGCACAGCGCCTTGCGCCTTCAATAATATGCTCTTCTCTACTAATCACAGCAATATCACTAAGCAAACTTTGGAATAACTGTAATTCACTACGACAAAAGTTTATGCATTTTGTTGCTGCTGCGCAAATAGGGCAATGGTTTTCTAATAACCAGAAAAAGTCATCTTCTTGTTCAACCGTTGCCATATAACCCTCATCACAACGTATCTCAGCCAGTTTTTCTAACTTTTCTTGTACACCAAATCTGTCAGCTAGCGCTAAACGATAACTGCGCATCGACGACTCTTCTCTATTCGTAATGAGCTTCTCTAAGCCATCATCGCCAAACACTGCAATAACTGAGTCAATTAATTGCACCGTTAACTCTTCATGGCGATCAGCAAAATGGCTATTAGTTTTCTGCGTTAGCGTCCAAAAACGGGTTGGCCTACCACGAGGTGCTTTTTCATCTTGAAAAACCACGTCACCTGACTCTTCCAATGCCAGCATATGTTGGCGCACTCCCATAGTAGTGACGCTAAGTTCTTGCGCTAACGCTTTAGCTGTCAACGGCCCTTGAGTTTTCAGCAATTCAATAATTCGTTGATGGGTTTTCATAATAGTTCCAATTTACTGGGTACTGTTATTATCGCCCAAAAACACATTAAGTAAACTTTTTAATTTATTTATTTTTCAATTGCTATTGACAATATTAAGTAAAGCATTTAATTTACATAATAATTAGTAAACAATAATCTTTACATAAATAATAAGGACAAGTAATGAATTTGATTATTATTAGTGCCAGCCAAAGAAAAGATTCACAAAGCGTAAAAGTAGCTCAATACATTGCTGAATCCGTTACTGGCTATGAAAAGGTTACTCACTTCGAACTTTGTCAATATAACCTGCCCTTATGGGACGGTACTCAAGAAGGTAAATCTACTCAGCAAAGCGACTGGCCATTTTTAAACGAAGAAATAAATAAAGCAGATGCATTCATTATGATTACACCTGAATGGGGCGGCATGGCATCCCCTTTACTAAAAAACATATTACTAATGTGTTCTAGCCAAGACACTGCCCACAAACCCGTTTTACTTGTAGGGGTTTCCAGTGGCATCAGTGGTGTTTATCCCATTGCAGAATTACGTATGAATGCTTTTAAAAATAACAAATTAGTCGCTATTCCTGATCACCTTGTCCTTAGAAATGTAGAAGAAATACTCAATGATGACAATGATGCAGAATTAACTGAGAGAGACATCCAAGTTCGTCACCGTATTGGTTACAGCTTGCATGTTTTATATCACTACAGTGAGTCATTACAGGCATTACGAACAAATTTATCAATTCACCCCTATAATAATGAAGAGCGCTATTCTTACGGTATGTAACATTAATCTAAAAATAGCAAAACAGGAGAGCAATATGATTACTTTAGAGCATATAAATCTAGTCGTTAGTGACATCGAACGAACAGTCAAATTTTACCAAGCAGCCTTTCCACATTGGACAATTCGTGGTGGCGGTATTAGCGAATGGCATGGTAAATATCGTAATTGGGTGCATTTTGGTGATGACTACCAATATCTGACTTTTAATGATGATGGCATAGGTGAAAACCGCGATTTAACCGGTCATCAAATCGGCCTAGCTCATTTTGCTTTTGTCACCACCGATATAACAGGTGTAATTAAACGTCTAGCGCAAGCTGGTTTTACGGTTGATAAAGAAGGTGCTGAAGACGAATATCGCACTAATGTTTATTTTGTTGATCCAAGTGGTTATGAAGTTGAGTTTGTACATTATCATAGTGACTTACCTGAACTTAGGAACAGGTATGAGTAAGTAAAAGGGCTTTTCTACAGGCGTGGCAAAAACAGCTTAGCTACGCTTTAGATAAGAAAAAACTTTACCTAATGTTTAAGTAACTCCATCAAGCTGGTTTCACTATTGAGCTGCTTTTTAACTTCATAGGCCGTACGGTGAGTGCCATGACAGCGTGCACAAGCTAATACAGCAAGTGTACCCAACTCCCTACCTTGCTCCTTGGCTGTTCCCGATTGTAAGGCTATTTTTAAATTCTGCAGCGTATTAGTCATTTGTTCATTTGGATAAGTTCTTTTATCTTGCTTATGACAATTCCCACAGCTTTCACCTAACTCATTCATACTGATATTTAACTCGCTTAAACTAGATAAAGCTCTATCAGTAAAACCATCTTGAGCTGAAATTTTAATTTTATTAACCTGTTTGGTTAATATGTCCATATGCTGACTATAAGGTATATCACCATTAACTTTAATAGATGAAAAGTTACCACTACGATATGTTAGCGCAGTTACAGCTTGGTAATCATCATGACAGCTATCACAGTTTTTAGTTAATTTATTAGCAAGTATACTTACTTGATTGAAATCATTAGCTTCACTTGCTTCGTTCAACGAGTACATCGTTTTAATATCAAGTTTTTTTTGCCAACTTGGCACCATATCCGCTATTTTAAGATAGTGTTTTGTTAATTGCGCAGACCATTTCACTAAGTTTTCACTATCTTTTTGTTCAGCATATAACTCTACCGCTTGCATTTCTCGGCGCAGTTTGAACATATTATGTAGCCAAACTTGTCGTTTGTTTTCAGGTTTGTACCACTGCGATAAATCAGCAGGTGGAACTTTAACTAAAGCAACCTTATTTTGGTGTTTATAAAGTAAACCACCCACAATTAGCAAAAGTACAACTTGTAATATAATGAAGTAACGCCAGCGCATAAAAACTCAATAAGAAATAGAATATAATCAATAAGTAAAGTCTAAACACTAATGCTAACGACCTTATTGATCAAGCATAAAGAAAAGTTATTCACTTTTTAGAATGTAAAGTTATTTATCATTAAGCAGTTCAATTAAACAAGTAACCTGCTCTGTTAGTGAAGAAACTTGTTGTTCTAACTCTGCTACTCTTTGAGCTAAGGTAGCACTGTTTCCATCAAAAGCAGTATCACTTTGAGAACAAACTGGTTCAGCCAACTCATTCTCGTCTATGTTTGAAAATAAATGGATGTAGCGTGATTCACGTTTACCTGGCTCTCGTGCAAGTTTTTTGACTAAGACCTGCTCGTTCAAATCTTGTAACTGAATTAACGTTGTTTCTACTTCACTTACATCTGCAAAATCAGCTAAACGGTTAGTGCGTGTTCTTAATTCACCCGGTGTTTGCGGCCCTCTTAAAAAGAGCACACAGATAATAGCTCTTTGTTGGGGTGTGAATTTAAAATTACCAAACTCAGTATCACAGAATCGATGAAAATATTTACTTACACGACCAGATGCTTTGTGATCTATCATTAATTGGTTCATTTTAACGAGTTCATCAACAATATTGTGTACGTCACCTTCTGTCAGTGACATTACTGGTTCACGATTACTTTTCTGATTACAACCTGTTGTAATCCCATTGATTGAAAGAGGATATTGCTCTGGTGTTGTGGTTTCTTTTTCTAACATTACGCCAATTACGCGACATTGCTCTGCGGATAGTGTGATCATACTAAAGGCATCCTTATTAAAACATCTACCCATGTTATACCAAGCAATATGCCCCTTTGCTATGAATTACTGACTAAATTTGTATAAAAAAAACCACCGTTTGATGGTGGTTTTTTATTAGACAAAATTCGTTTGATAACTATTCTATATTCGCAATCTGCTCACGCATTTGTTCAATTAAAACTTTTAATTCAACTGCACTAGCAGTAATGTCTGTATTAATTGATTTTGAACCTAAGGTATTGGCTTCTCGATTAAATTCTTGCATCATAAAGTCTAAACGACGACCTTGTGCGCCGCCTTTTTTCAATATTTTCATTGTTTCACTTACATGGCTGTTCAAACGGTCTAACTCTTCAGCAACATCCATTTTTTGTGCTAACAACACTAGCTCTTGCTCAACACGTGATGAATCAAGATCAATACTTGCATCAGTAAACTTGTCTATAATACGTTTACGTTGCCATTCAATCACTTCTGGCATATGTGCTTCTACTTTGTCAGCTTCTGCAGATATTGCCGTTAAGCGTTGCTCAATCATTGCCTTTAAGTTTTCACCTTCACTTGCTCGAGCAGCAATAAAGTCTGTTAGAGCTTGTTCAAAACCTACTAATAATTCAGCTTGAATAGCTGAAATATCAGCTTCTTCTGCTTCCATCACACCTGGCCAACGCATAACTTCGAGCGGATTTATTTTGCTATTTAACGTCTGATCATTTATCCAATTTGCATGCTGGATGAGTTGTAAAGCTAGTTTCTCATTTATAGCTAAATCACTTTTTGCGCCAGGGTTAGCATTAAAGCGTAAGTTACACTCAACCTTGCCACGATTTAATTGTTTGCGAAAACGTTCGCGCAATAATGGTTCTATCCCTCTAAACTGTTCTGGCAAACGGAAGTAAGTTTCTAAAAAACGTTGATTAACACTGCGAATTTCCCACACTGCATTGCCCCAATCACCTTTAACTTCAAAACGTGCAAATGCCGTCATGCTGTGAATCATAATAAATATTCCGAATTGCTAATCAAAAAGAGTGTTGATTATACCCAAGCCACACATAAATGCGAAGTTGAGATAATCAAAGTAGGTAGAATTAACTAAAGGCTTTTACAAAAAGGTTTGTGAAATAAAGACTAAAGCTAAATTAATATAAGGAGGAAAACCATAAATAGAATTCCTCCTTGCAAAGACATTTTATTAAGCTTCTTTGAGCCACTGCTGTTTTATATGTTCAGCGACACGAAAAGCATTAGCGTAGATAGTAAAAGTATATGGAACGCTGCCGCCTGTGGGCATAAAAGATCCGTCGGTAACATATAAGTTATCAACTTCATGAGCACGACAGTTTTTGTCTAAAACTGACGTTTTTGGATCATTACCAAAACGACAACCACCTGCCATTAAGTTTGTAGCAGGATAGCCACTCACTGAAGAAGATATATTTTTTGCGCCTAATGCAACCAAAAGTTTTTCAGCTTTTACAGATAAGTACTCACCTACTTCTAAATCACGCTCATGAAAGCCAATACGCACTTTAGCTACCGGATCACCCCACTTATCTGTCACATCATCATCTAAGGTAACAAAGCAATCATCTGTAGGTAACCAATCATTGAATACTTCAAACCGCAGTGTTTTATAGGTAGTAAATTCTTGTTTGATGCTTTGCTTTAATTCTTCTCCCCAAAGTAATTTATCTTCCCCTTCGCTATCAACTCCCCATTGAGTTCCTCTAGCTCTCGCGATAGGATTTTGATGAAACAAGAAATCAATTGTGCCTCCTTTTGCCTGCCCTTTGATATTTGCTCCGCTAAATTTATTGTCATCAATTTGATACCAGTCTTGTAGTGCTCTATTTACAAATGGGCCGACAACTTTTAATTCATTAACTTGCTGTTCATTTAGCTGATCAAAAATAAAATCACCACTACCTGTGCCACCTCCACTAAACAATAAATTTTTGCCTACTTGACCATTATTATTTGCTAAGCCATTCGGAAATTTTTCGCCTGTTGATGCTAACAGTAATCGAGATGTTTCTACTGCCTGACAGGCAACCACATAAGTTTTTGCGCTAACACTTTGCTTGCGTCCCTGAGCATCATAATAGTGAATACCGCTAATTTTTCCTACATCATCTGATGCTATTTTATAAACTTTAGCATTTGGCTTAATAGTGCAATTACCTGTTGCTACAGCATGATTTAAAAGCGCTGCTCTACCACTACCTTTAGCCCCTGAAGAACAGCCATAACTACTACAATAACCTGAATATTCACAACTACGTCGTCCCATTGCTGGTTGCGATAGCACGGCTCGAGGAACAGGTATCGCATGATAACCTATTTGATTAGCTGCTTTATCGATCCAAGACGACATAGGCACTTCAGCAATAGGTGGATAGGGAAAGTCAGTTGAACGCGGCTCTTGATGAGGATGTTCAACCACACGGCCTGAAACACCAACCTCACGTTCAACCATTGCATAATAGGGTTCTAATTCGTCATAGCTAATAGGCCAATCAGCAACATTTGCACCTTCAATCGCACCAAATTCAGACTTTAAACGAAAATCAATGGGTTTTAAGCGATGAAAGTAGCCACTCATAAAGTTTGATGAACCACCTACAACAGTGCCATTCCACCATGACCAACCAGAGTCACTTGTTTTCTCTCCCTGCCAAAAAGAGTGACCTTCTTCATCCTCATATTCTTCTTCGACAACATGTTGTTCATCATTCAATTTAGGGTTATAAGCATCATGAATACTTATAGCTAATTCGTCTTTAAAAAATTCTTTTTCTGTTAGCCAGGGCCCTTTCTCTAAAACTAAAACTTTCGCGCCTGCTTTAGCCATAGTATAAGCAACTGGAGATGCACCTGCGCCACTACCAACAATGCAGATATCATAATTTATGTTTTTCATGCTTTATGTGATCTCTTAGTAGGTGAAATTTTAGCAAGGCGAGCTCGACCTTTATCAGACTCGATCACGCGAATAGCTATTTGATTTTGCGCCTGACCACGGGGTGGTAGCTCAAAATAACGTTGACCTTCTTTTGGTAATGGAAATCCACCTTGATGCTCAAGCCATTGCCAACCGACACCATCAGGGTTTCCACCATATGCAGGAGGGGTTAGCATTGCTTCATAGATATAAGCGAGTAGCGTTGCTAACCAGTTAGAACCAGCCGTTGAATTACTTATACCACGCAGTGTTAGTTCTTTTTGTTCAACAGATAGATCAACAAAAGGTTTACTTTGTTGGCTTTTAGCAAAACCATTTAACCAACCAACACCTTTAATAATGAATTCTTTTTCATCTTCATCAGTAGGCTGTACTGTCATCACTTGATATAAATACGCTAGAGCATTAATGCTTTTTGCACTTGGACTTGCTTCTTCTGATGCTGTTGATTCAGGTAATAAATGCATCAATGTTGATTCAAGTGTTAACCAAGGATTTGTTTTTTTCAATTGATTTAGCTGTATGTCTAGCTGCTCTTGTTGTTTTGCAGACAATGATATTACAGGTAATGCTGCAATAGCTGTTGCACCTGCTGCAGACTTTAAAAATCGGCGTCGAGATTGACCACCTTCTGGTTTATTGTCAACCTTACTTTTAAACCAAAGAGGGGTTTGATAGTTTTTATCAAAAAAAGATTTCAAGTGATACTCCCTATGATTTTGGTTGAATTGCTTTGTTTTGCCATTGATTCAAAAAAGTTAACCAAATTTCTTTTGAATAACCATTATCATCTTGTAGCTCTGCAGTATCTTTTGATAACAACATTTTACCACTTGCAGTAGACACATACATATGAGGATAGCCTAAAACAGGTGGTAATGACTTCATAAATGATTCATTTTCATTTGCGTCACTTACACTAATTTTTAATAGGACGTACTTGCTATGTAATGATTGATAAACACTTGGGTTTTCTAATAAAAAGGCATCCATTTTATGACACCAAGTACACCAATTACCGCCAATCTCAATTAACACATTACGATTGGTTTTCTTTGCTAGTGCCAAAGCTGCATTTGCATCACTAAAAGGGTCACGCTGATCATCATACACCTTGCTGTACTCAGGTAATTCCTTAGTCAATAACAGCTGTGGTAATGAGCCTTCGTCACTTGAACTTGCATTCGCTGAATTAGAATAAAGCGTACCTGTACTCACTATCAAACTACAAACCACTAACAAAAAAAGTTTCATTTTCTCTCACTCTTGAAAATATTGTATTAAATTATGCTCTACTAGCAAGATGACCTTATTTGTATCAACTATATTTCAAAAAAAGTGTTGAGGCATTATAATACCGCCAATTATTTTATTTGAGCTTCTTAAAAGGGTACATTATGCGTCCAAGCGGTAGAACATTAGGACAGATTCGTCCAGTAACCATTACTCGTCAATTTACAGCACATGCTGAAGGCTCAGTACTTATTGAATTTGGCGATACCAAAGTTATATGTACTGCTTCAGTTGAACAAGGTGTACCACGCTTTTTAAAAGGCCAAGGAAAAGGTTGGATAACCGCAGAATATGGTATGTTACCGCGCTCTACTCACACCCGCATGCGAAGAGAAGCTGCTTCTGGTAAGCAAAGTGGACGCACCTTAGAAATTTCACGTTTAATTGCTCGTGCATTACGTGCCGCTGTTGACTTAAAAGCATTAGGTGAAAATACAATATCTTTAGATTGTGACGTTATACAAGCTGATGGTGGTACACGAACAGCTTCGATTACTGGAGCTTGTGTGGCCTTAGTTGACGCACTTAATTATATGCGCGCTAAAGACATAATTAAAACTAACCCGCTTAAACACATGATTGCCGCTATTTCTGTTGGTATTTATAAAGGCGAGCCTGTTGCTGATTTAGATTACGCTGAAGATTCAAATGCAGAAACAGATATGAATGTCGTTATGACAGATACAGGTAAACTAATTGAAGTACAAGGAACTGCAGAAGAAGAACCTTTTAGCTTTGAAGAAATGCAAGCCATGATGCAATTATCTAAAGATGCTATTAATGAATTATTCGACCACCAAAAAGCAGCATTAAGCTAACAAATATAGTAATTTGGAGAAGAAAATGAAAGATTATCAACGTGACTTTATTGAGTTTGCTTTATCTAAACAAGTACTGCGTTTTGGTCAATTTACCTTAAAATCTGGACGTACTAGCCCTTATTTTTTTAATGCTGGTTTGTTTAAAACGGGTGGTGACTTAGCTCGTTTAGGTCGGTTTTATGCAGCAGCTCTTGTTGATGCTGACATAAACTTTGATCTAGTATTTGGTCCTGCCTATAAAGGAATTCCTATTGCTACTACAACCACAGTAGCATTATTTGATCAGCATAACCTAGATGTGCCTTACTGTTTTAACCGTAAAGAAGCAAAAACACACGGTGAAGGTGGTAGTTTAGTTGGCGCTGAACTTAACGGTAAAGTGATGTTAGTTGATGATGTAATCACTGCTGGTACGGCTATTCGTGAATCGATGGAGATTATCAAATCTCACAATGCTGAGCTTTCAGGCGTCTTGATTGCCTTAGATCGTCAAGAAAAAGGGCAAGGTGAATTGTCAGCAATTCAAGAAGTTGAACGTGATTTTGGCACAAAGGTTATTTCTATTGTTACTTTAGCTGATGTTGTAACTTATCTTGAAGAAAGACTAACTGGTGATGATGCTGCAGATTCTGAGTTAGCTGTCAGCTTAGCAAGTATTAAACAATATCGACAAGACTACGGAATTTAAGGCACATATCAGTCTTATTCAAATTCAAAAAAGCCTGCAATTGCAGGCTTTTTACTACAAATTAGAGTTCACAAATCAAGCAATTAGTTCAAACTGAAAAGTTGCAGGTTTTTCGTAGGCTTTTGTTATATTAGAATAAAACGTTTCAGCCCTCTCTGCTCGTTGAAGCACCTCATTTGATTGCGTAGGAGCAGCATACTCTTGCTTATTTAATGTTTGATTAATAAAGTCATCAAAGCTTAGTCCGTCACCTGATTCATTTTCGCCATTTAGCTCTTCTTCATTTGCTAAAGCACTTTTATTATCAACTGTTGCCTTTACCGTACTGCTTTCTTGCGTTTGCAATTCAGACTGTGCCTCTAGAATAGCTTGCACGGCACTTGCTGCAACTTTTATATCTTGCGAGGAAGGGTTTGCAGGTGCTAATGCAGCAGAATGAACCTTTTGCATTTTTGCGATAGTTGCAGCTGGATTTCCAGGAACAGTAGATAAATCAACCGATACCTCTCCTCCCACAGCGTATTTTTTTCCGTCAGGCCCTGTTTCAAAGGTGTAGTTTGGAGCTCCAGTAAATGATCCCCCTACAGCCGCATGTGCTAACTCATGAGAGCGCACTTCTCTATCGCGACTTTCTAGTTCATTAATTAGTCGTTCTTTTTTAACTTCTTGAGCTTGAGAATCACTATCAGATGTATCAACCTCATTTTCATCCTCTTGTGTTTCATTGGCTAATGAATGTTGAGAGGCGTTTTGGTTATGTTCACCTTGCTGCTCATTATTTTGATCTGTAATCGTATTATTTGCTAGCTCAGCTTTCTCTTTTAAACTAGCAAAATCAATATTTTCACTATTTTGAGCTGGTGTTCTCCCCCGTTCTCGATCAGAAGATACACCCTTTTCTGCTGCAGATTGATTAAGTGCGGCGGGCTTAGTGATGATTTCTCGTTGATGATTTTCCCGACGCAAGGTTTCAGTGTGCGGATTAAGCACTGTTGGAATAGATAAATTAGGCGCTTGCGGGGTAATATTCATAAGTAATTAGAATGTTGTTATTAAAAGTTAAGCTGTTACATCTACCAAGGTACCAAGCGCTTCATCAGCAGTTTTTACCACCTGCGCTGATGCTTTTGCTTGATAATCAGCAACTTTTAAATCCACAATAGATTGGTTTAGGTCTGGTATTTTTTGTTCTTTATTAGCAGCAGCCTGATTACTTCCGGTTTCAGCAATGACATCTTCATCACGTTTAGCACTCGTTTCAGCCGCAATATTTGCAGCTGCTTGGCTTGCTTCATCAGTTGCTTTTTGAAAGCCTTGTACGCCTGAATTAAATGCTGATTGTATTTGCATCAGAACCACCCTATTTATCTTTTATTACACTGTTTAATTATTAGCCAAAACCGCAAAAAAGTAAAGAGGTTACTTATTTTGTCGGTAGATCTAATGATTAATAAATCAACGGAGAAAGTGGCTTAACAACCAACTTGATAATACTTCAGTAAAGTCATCAAGGTGCGAAATAAATGGTGCATGTGATGCCCTTTCAAAAATAAATTCATCACTGTTTTTTTCAGAAAATTTAGTCACATGTGCAATAACGGATTTGGGTACAAGACTATCAGCACTACCATACAAACGTAAAAATGGCTGATTGATATTACTTAATTGTTGTCTATAATCACTGGTTTCTAAAAGCATCAGTGACTCATCTAATATTGCTTTACTGGCCATCTCATGCTGAAAAACTAATTGACTAATTTGTTTAATATCATGGCGAACGTGCGGACTTCCCATAGCTTGTAGTTTTAAAAAACCATTAATTGTTTTTTTAGCATCAACTTTCAACTGTTGGTGAAAAACCTCAAGCACATGTGGTTTGATTCCCGGCCAAACTAACGTATTTTCTTCGTTACTATCACTACTTTCTATTGCTCTTTCTTCCACAAACCTTGGCGAGCTTGCCACTGTTATTAAAGCCAACACTTTATCAGCATGAGTTAACGCCATCTCTGTCGCAACTAACCCTCCTAATGACCAACCAATATAAATAGCAGGTTGATCTATTGTCTTGGCGATATATTGACAAATATTATCCAAAGAGTAAGGAGAAACTTTTTCATTCACGTTAAGACCAAAACCAGGTAAATCAATGGTGATTATATGAAAATATTCTGTAAAAGTAGGTGGTAAATTATCTATCAGTGGTTGCCATACCGCTGAGTTTAACCCCCAGCCATGAATAAGCACAACTGGAATAGATTGTTCATTTGACTGCCGGTAAGTGGAATATTTAAGCGTTTCTGCCATGCTTATCTCTTGAGAGTAAAAAAGAATGCTATTTTACAAAATGGATGATAACAATGGAATGGATTACCTTAAGCAAACTAAAAAACAATTGGCAAACGCAACTACAAAGCTATTACGAGCGCATACAATTAGTATTTTCTCAATGTGATATTTGTGGCTCTAGTTCCCAAGAAAAGCCACTAATTTGTGCTAGTTGCTTAGCGCAATTACCTCTATTCAAACAGGAGGTAACTCAAGGGGACTTACTCAATTGGCCTGCGATAAATAAGAGCTTACCTCAGATTAATTTCGATCACTTATTTTGTCTTTCGCCTTACTTACCGCCTTTCAATCATTGGTTATCACAATTTAAATATCAAGGACGTTTCGAGCTAGCATCACTATTTTCTGCTTTGCTTGCGCAGCAATGGCAGCAAACACATGCAACATCATCGGTGGATCTTATTTTAAGTGTGCCTTTACACATAAGTAAATGGCAACAGCGAGGTTATAATCAAGCGCATTTAATCGCTAGACTATTTTCAAGAATCATACAACAACCTTATCAAGCTACCGCGTTAATTCGTATCAAAGAAAATAAAAGCCAAGTGGGAAAGACAGGCCCACAAAGACGTAATAATTTAGCAAGCGCTTTCGCTCTTCGCCATCCATTAGGAAAAGCGGTAAAACATGTGCTACTAATAGATGACGTTTTAACTACAGGCAGTACAGCAAGTGAAATTAGTAAACTATTAAAGCGTAACGGCGTTGACAAAGTAACCGTTGCCACCGTTTGCTTAACCTTACCAAAACTGTGAAATTATTTAACTTGAGTATTAAACGCCTTAGCAAAAAACAAACTGTTGGCAAGTAGTTTACTACTACCTAACCAATAACCACGAAAAGCTAGCACATCAGAACTAGCAATAACTCTTCCCTTGCCATAATTATGCGCAACAACTGCAGCATTGTGAGCTAAGCGACGCACTAAATTTTGATCTGTAAAGCCACTAAGTAATGGTGAATCTGTATATTTTGCTACAGTAATGAAGGGCTGCTGTCCTGTTTCCATAATTAAAGTGCTATTGCGAAACAGAGGTAAATTAGCATGACTATAACCAAAAGTTAGCGGATGTGATAAATCAATTTTAGTATCAAAAATAGCACCTGCAATACGCTTTCTAGCATCTAATTTAACTTTATCTTTGTAGCTTAATTTTTCTGTATCAAACAAGTTTGCTATTTGTTTTTTACTTACAAAGTTGACGGATAAAATATCTTTTTTTGCGAGCCAAGCCGCACTATTTTTTTGGCCAAATACTACACCGCCTTGCTTAATCCAAGCTTTAACCTTACCCACACTCTCATCAGAAATATTTCCGTAGTTACCATTAACTAAAATTAGATGACTATACTGTGAAAGATCAATATGTTGTAAGCGCGAATGCTCAACAACACTTAATGGTATGTTCAATGTTTCATCAAGATAAAAGCGAACTTCTCCAGCTTCATATTGTGATATCCCATCTCCGCCTAATAACAAAACTTTTGGCTGATTTAAAAGTTCAAAAGAGTTGCTTCCAAAATCAATACCTTTGGCTGTTAAGCCACTATTTATTGTAATTAATTCAATATTCAAACTCATAGCCAGCTCTGCTAGTTTAGTCCGCCAATTTTCTGTTGACTGAATTGCTGCTGGAATAATGATTGTACCGCTTTCAAAAGTACGACTTTTATTTGATAACAAACTACTAAAGTTTTCAGTTGCGACTTTAGCTTTAATATTATTTTCGAGGAGTTTATTTAGTAATTTAGGTGCCAAATAATGATGCCATTCAAAAGCATATGCATAGTCATTCTTATTAGTATTAACTATATCCACCCGAGAAGTACTTTTTTCAGACCACGGTATATCAAGTAGTTCTAACCCCCAAGTACTCTCAATTTTTTTAAAGTCTATATTCATTGCCAGCGGCATAGTCCAACCAGAAACATCATAGAAGGTGTTATCTTTAAAGTGAGTTTCTTGGTTAAATAGCGCTTGAATTAAACGATATTGCTTTTGCGCTAATGGAATATAATAGCTATATTCTGCTATATATTTTTTTCCTTTATAACTAAAGTCTGCACTTAATTGAAAAGCTTTAATTTGATGCTGTTCTAATTTATTAAGTAAAACCTGTAAGCGATAGCTATCCTTACTTTCACTAATTAAGTAACCATCAAACTTTTCTTTTTTCGCTTGCTTTTGCGCTTCTACGTAGAAATTATTGCGGTACTTTTTAATTTTACTTCTATTTTGCCAAGCGCCTTCAATTGTTGATAGTGATGTTAATACATGGTTTTGGATACCAAATTCAAATGTTAGCAAACCATTAATCGTATCTTGTTGCATGCCACGTGCGCTAGCTTGTTCAAACAAAATGCCAATGCTAGCGTTAATATCAGGATAAGTAGAACCTTTACCGTAATAAAAATCATCAAAGTTCTCTTCGCTATAATATAAACGTTGCGCTTTATCTAGCGCATTTACATGATACGTAGCTAATATTTTGGTGAGTTTTGTATTTTGTTTAGGCGTTAATGGATGGGTTCTACTGATAACACCCGGTTGGAAAAAGTAACTCCCGTTTGCACCCATTTCATGATAATCACCTACAACATGTGGCTGATATTGATGAAAATATTTTAACCTATTTTGACTTTCTTTCTGTGTTAATAAAAGCCAGTCTCTATTTAAATCAAACCAAAAATGATTAGTTCTGCCGCTAACCCATCCTTGGTGATGCTCAATATGAGCAGGATCTGCATTAACTGCAGATCCTCGGTAAGTAGTAACCCAATTAACAAATCGATCCATTCCATCAGGGTTGATACTTGGCTCTAGCACGATGATGGTACTATCAAGCATAGTTTCAATATTCTTATCTTTTGTTGCAGCTAAGTAATAAGCAACAACCATTGCAGCATTTGCACCGCTTATTTCATCACCATGAACACTATATCCTAGCCATAAAACTAGAGGCTCTTTATCATCTTTTTCTTTTGTAGCTAGTTTTAATTCATTGTTATAAATATCTCTTTTTTTAAGAATACTATCTAAATTAGCTAAATTTTTCTCGCTAGAAATGGTTACTAACATCTGATCACGTAATTGAGCTGTTTTACCAATCTCAGTAAGTTTAACTCGCTTAGAGCGATCTGCTAGCGTAGCAAAATACTTTACTAATTGATCGTGCCTTATATGACGCTCACCAATTTCAAATCCCAAAACTTGCTTTGGCAACTGAATATTAGCGTCATAATTATTTTTTGCTGGCAAGTAATCTTGAACAGATGTGGCATATGAAAAAGCAAATGGAAGACATAAAAATAATACGATTAACAGGCGAGAAGGTGACATTAAAATTTCCTTTATATTGATCTTGCTTAAAATAACAAATAAAAGCATAAAAATCATTAGCACATAACAAGATTGAAGAGTAAAATGGTCATACTTGAGTAAAACACTCAAGTATACCTGTTTAAGTATAAAGAGAGCCTTGTATTATGATCACTATTTCAACTACTGCCCAAGAACATTTTGTTAAGCTGCTATCTCAACAAGCAGAAGGTACTCATATCCGTGTATTTGTTGTAAACCCCGGCACAGCTAAAGCTGAATGTGGCGTTTCATATTGTCCTGCTGATGCAGTAGAGCCTGATGATATTACATTACCTTTTGATGGCTTTTCAGCCATGGTTGATGCTGAAAGTAAGACTTTCTTAGAAGAAGCCGAAATTGACTTTGTCACTGATAAAATGGGTTCACAACTTACCTTAAAAGCACCAAATGCCAAGTTAAGAAAAGTTGCTGATGATGCACCTCTTTTTGAGCGTGTACATTATTTTCTACAAGCCGAAGTAAATCCTCAACTTGCAGGTCATGGCGGCGAGTGTACATTGGTTGAAATTACCGATGATGGCTACGCTGTATTACAATTTGGTGGTGGCTGTAATGGTTGTAGTCAAATTGATGTTACAGTTAAAGACGGTATTGAGAAGCAATTAATTGAACTAATGGGTGATGAAATAAAAGGCGTTAAAGATGCAACTGAGCATGAACGCGGTGAGCATTCATATTACTAGATTTACGCTGAGTACCAACCTTACAAAGTAATAATGAACGGTATATAAAATATGTTGTATCGTTCTTTTTACAAAAGCAACGTAAACTTTATAAAAGCATTAACCCCAAAATAGACTAAATGAATAATTTACTCGCTAAGTTAGGCCAAGATCCCAAACGTAGTTTATCTATCTTTTTAACTGGGCTTAGTCTTTTTGTTTTGGGTTTACTATTTATTGCTATTGGCTATTTTTATCATCATATTTGGCAAATGCTTGGCATTTTTATTTTAGCATTTTCTTGTGTTATAGCAGCTTGGGGGTACTTAGGTATTTTTGCTAATCGTTGGTTTCATATTCTAGACAAACATAAGCCTAAAAATAAAAGCATTTAATGATTCATTTAATTCAAAAATACTGGCTTCATCTTACTTTATTACTATTGGCAAGTATTGCTACCTTATCCCTTTGGCCGGCTGCTAGTTTACCAGAAGTACCTGGGACAGATAAAACCCATCACTTTATAGCTTACGCCGCATTAATGTTCCCTACAGCCATACGTAAACCTAAACATTGGTTACTAATATCTATTGCTTTTCTTGCTTTCAGTGGTGCCATAGAGTTAATACAGCCTTATGTTAATCGTTATGGTGAGTGGTTAGATATGGCTGCCAATGCATTTGGCCTGCTTTGTGGCTTTATATTAGCCAAGCTAGTACTGCTTTGTACTTTGAAAAAAAGTACCTCTGTTTAAAAACATCACCGTAACTTGACTATTATCAATACAACTTTCTTAGATAGTAGCTATACTCATACTTATCACTTATCAAAGAACTACCTTATTATGTTAGAAGTCAAACATCCCCCAAAGCGTTTGTGGCAAAAAATTACGACTGTTATTGCTAAATTAAGCTTTGTCGCCGCAGCTATTGGCGTTGTGCTAACCTTAATTTATGGTAATGATGTAAGCGAAGCAAATAAAGCAGCTATGGGCGCTACTACTTTTATCTGCTTTGCTATAGGCGTGGTGTTAGAGTGTATGGGAAGTACCAGCATCCCTAATTTAAAACCTGAACAGGATTAATCAGTCCCAAATGATTCACTGAATCATTGTTCGTTTTATCTTAACGTTATAATGCCACACTAAAGTTACTCCTCTAGCAAGCATAAATAGAGAAAATGCCGCCCATAATGCATGATTTCCTTGATGTTGTGGTAATACGCTTTGTAATACCCACCAACAAGGAAAGAAACAAGCAAACGTTGAAAAAACCATGCTATTACGCATTACTCTTGCTTGCATTAATCCAATATAAACACCATCAAACAGAAAACACCAGCAAGCAATGAGCGGTAATAATACCATCCAAAATAGATACTCTTTCGCTAATTCAATAACACTAGGAATATCTGAAATAAGGGTTAACAGCCGCTCTCCTAAAAGAATAAACAGTAAAGAATAACCAACTGCGAATAAACCTGTCCAAAATAGGGAGATGTTAACTATATTTTTTAATTGGTTATTGTTTCGGCTACCTTGTGCTTTACCTACCATAGCCTCGGCCGCATTAGCCACACCATCTAAACCAAATGAGATAAGCAGTAAGAAATTCATCAAAATAGCATTAGCTGCTACAACATTATCTCCTAATTTAGCACCTTGAAAAGTAATAAAGATAAAGCAGATTTCTATACATAAAGTACGAAGTAAAATGTCGCGATTTAACTTAAAATAATGTAATAAACTTGCCCGTTCAATTAAAGATGAAAATAATATTTTTCCTTCATTAATTAGCTTTATAACTTGCTCTTTATATCGCGTATAAATAATCAACAAACCTAACATCATGCCGAAATATTCTGCGATCAACGTAGCAAACGCCACACCTTGAACTTGCCAATTAAAACCAAAAACAAAAACTATATCTAAAACTACATTGAGTAAGTTACTAAGAATTAATAACCACATCACCGATTTAGTTTGGTGATTACCAATTAACCAACCAAGTATAACTAAATTTGCTAACGATGCAGGATAGCCCCAAATTCGGATTTCACTGTATTGTCTCGCATAAAATTGTACTTGCTCTGAACCACCAGCCACATAAAGTGCTGCATTAATAAAAGGTGATTGCAACAAAATAAATATAAACCCAATCGTAAATGCAACAATAATCCCACGAAATAAAACCAATAAATTTTTATCAAAATCATTCAAGCCAAAAGCTTGCGCGCTTAAGCCCGTAGTAGACATACGCAAAAAGCCACATAACCATGTAACAGCAGTAATGATTGTTGCTCCAATAGCACTTCCTCCTAAAAAATAGGCATGGGGTAAATGTCCAATAACGGCAGTATCAACTAGCCCTAATAATGGTACTGTGATATTTGACAATATCATTGGTAATGCAAGTAACAATAACTGCTTATGTTGATCTATATTTATATTTCTTAACAAGAAGTGTTTCCTATTAACGCAAAAGGCGCTATTTTATATCATTGCTATATTATACTGCCGCTATCATAAGAGAACACCTAATGAGAACTAACTTTCTGGTCATTTTTTTACTGCTTTTTCATTTTCCTAGTATGGCCGCAGTTATTTTACAATATCATCATGTTAGTAGTACCAGTCCTAAAAGTACGAGTATTACACCTGAGCAATTTTCAGTGCATTTGAAGTATTTACAAGAGAATAGTTTCAATGTAGTTCCTTTATCTCAACTTGTTAATAAAATTAAAAGCCAACAACCATTAAAAGATAAGACCGTTGCTATCACGTTTGATGATGCTTATCTCGACGTATTAACAAATGCTAAACCCATGCTCGATAAATATAACTACCCTTATACTATTTTTGTAAACCCTGACATTATCAATAGTAATAACGGAAAGAAAAATTCTCATTATCTTTCTTGGGAGCAATTAAAGTTATTAGGAGATGAAGGCGTAATCATTGCAAATCATGGATTTAAACATGACTCTTTAACACGAATTAAAGGTGATTTAACTCAACAGCAATGGCTAGCGCAACAAGCCACATTACTATTAAAATCTGAACAAATTATTAAGGAAAAAACAGGGCAAAGCTGGCAGTATTTTGCATACCCCTATGGTGAATATAGCCCAGCTATACAACAGTGGATTAAAGAAAATAACTTTATTGGTTTTTCTCAACAATCTGGTGCGGTTGGTTTACAAACCAATTTAACCAGTATTCCCCGTTTTCCAGCTTCAATGCCGTATGACAAAATTACTAGTTTAAGAGATAAGCTAAACTCTTTACCTTTTACTATTAAACTACAAGACGAGCAAGCCAAAACTATTTTTAAAGTTAAGCAAACTAAAAGTATTACATTTGATATTGAAACCGATGACTTTTATAAGTCGGGATTACATTGTTATATTTCAGGCCTAGGCAAACAAAAAATAACTTGGCAAGGAGATAATAGTTTCACTATTAATTTCAGTGATGACCTGCCAATAGGTCGAGTACGTTGTAACTGTACAGCTGCAAGTATTAGCAAGCCCGGTCGCTATTACTGGTATTCAAAGCCTTGGTTTGTTTTAAAAGAGGATGGAAGTTGGTATCACTTATAATGGTTAACCATTTTAGCAGCTATAAAATTAGTGAAACTAAAATTAGTGAAACTCCACAACATTACCTAATATAATTCGACTATTTTTTTATAGTCACTTAACAGTTTGTCACTATCAATATTAGGTACTTTCCCCACGGCTTGCTCTGGCTTAAAAATAGCTGAAATTTTACCATCCGGGTTAATTAATACTAAAGAGGCACTATGGTCTACAAAATAGTCATCTCCTTCTCCATCAATTGCGTACATTAATCCCATATTACGTGCAAATGGAAATAACACATCATGACCAGCTCTTAACGCTATAAATTCATTATTAAAATAAGCAATATATTGCGCTAACTTTTCTTGGACATCACGCTGAGGATCAACGCTCACAAGCAGCACCTGACTATTTTCAGCAATAGCCTTCAGATCATCATATATAAAATTTAAATTTTGTAAGGTTGTAGGACAAATATCTGGACAAGAAGTATAACCAAAGAAAATCAATGACCATTTATCTTTAAGATGAGCTTTGTTAAAAATTGCTCCATGATGATCAGTTAACTGGAAAGGTTTAACTTCCCTAGGCTTTTGATAATATAAAGCAGTGTCCAAAGGTGGAAGTTTAGTTATTGCTTTAAAACTAATAACTCCAATAGCCAAAGCCATTACAGCCACAACACCCCAAAAAAATTTGTTCATAAAGTTACCGGTAGTAAATAATGATCAAGTAATAGAATTACAAATAATGACATTAAATGAATAATTGAGAATTTAAAAGTATCCATCGCTGTATTTTCATCTGCATGAAACTTAAGCTTCCACGCATAGGCAATAAATAGTAAATTCAGAACCACTGCGCCAATTAAATATAGCCAATTGCTCATTCCCACCAAATAAGGT
Organism: uncultured Colwellia sp.; assembly: GCA_964022585.1. GTDB lineage: Bacteria > Pseudomonadota > Gammaproteobacteria > Enterobacterales > Alteromonadaceae > Colwellia. The sequence continues at coordinate 72,961 of CAXIBS010000001.1, read as the reverse complement.
AATAAACTAACAATAAAGAGTAATACCGTATAAAGCAGTATTTGTGTTTTGGTAAAACTAACGCCATGGGTTACTGGAAGCATAGGGATATTCACCTTGGCATATTCGTTCTTACGATGAATAGCTAACGCCCAAAAATGAGGCGGTGTCCAAGTAAAAATAATTAGCACCAATAATAAAGCATTAGGTTCTACTTGGTTTGTCATTGCTGTCCAACCAAGTAAAGGAGGAATAGCACCTGCTAAGCCACCTATAGTGATATTTTGTGGCGTTGCTCGTTTTAAATATAACGTATAAACAAAACTATACCCCACCAAGCCTGCTAAGGTTAAATAAGCGGTAAGTGGGTTTACAAATACCATTAACAAAATAAAACCCAACAGGGCAAGGCTGCAAGCAAATATGATAGCACTATTTGTGGTAACTCTACCTTCTGGCAAAGGACGATTATGAGTTCGCCCCATTATTGCATCAATTCTTTCATCGACAATATGATTAATTGCAGCAGCAGCCGATGATAATAAACCAATACCTAGCATGGCAGGTATAAACAGCTGCCAAGGTAAGCCTCCCGGTACTGAAAGACTCATCCCTACAACCGCTGTAAGCACTAAAAGTGCAACAACTCTGGGCTTTGTAAGATCATAATATGCACGCCACTTAGGTATAGCGACAGGAATCGCCTTTATTTCACTCATCATTTCATCAGACATAAGTTTTCCCTATATTTTTCGACGTAATCGATAAGTTAACGCAATTAACGATAACATTAAGCAGGCCGCCACCAAATTATGAGCAACAGCTACAGGTAACGGTAATGAAAACCAAATATTGCTAATTCCTAAACTTACCTGAGTTACCAGTATTAAACCAACCACAGCAACTAAAGTTTTAAGTGTTGAAGTTCGTGCTGTAAAAAAAACCTTTAAGAGTAACAAAGCCAAGTATACTGTAGTAACAATAGCCCCAAATCTATGCATTACATGAACCGTAACTCGTTCATCATGAGAGAGATATCCAAACTCATAACTATTCCTCTCAGGTGGAATTAGATCAAATGCATGCTCAAAATTTAATTGTTCCTGCCATCCTGATTGACAAATAGGTAATTCAATACAACTCAAAGCTGCATAGTTAGACGAAGTCCAACCGCCTAATGCTATTTGTCCTGTTAAAAGAGTAATCCCCAATAAAGCAAATCGCCCATACTTTTTTATTGAGAAATCATTATGCTCAACATGATGATGCTTAAGGCGTAAATATAATAAAAAAAGTAAACATAACGTAGTAAAGCCTCCCAACAAATGCCCCATAACCACTATTGGCATTAGCTTTAGGGTTACTGTCCACATTCCTAAAGCTGCTTGAAAAATAACAACAGCAAGGATAAGCATAGGTAAGATTAAAGGCCCTCCTTGCGCTCGCCTTTTAAAAGAGAGAACAGCAATGGCGAGAATAAATAAGCCTAGTGCACCAGCAAAATAGCGATGAACCATTTCATTCCATGCTTTGTTTGGCTCAACTTTACTTTGAGGATAATTTTTTTCCGCTAAAGCAATTTGCTCTGCAGTATTTGGTACATCAATAAAGCCATAGCAAGTTGGCCAATCAGGGCAACCCAGCCCAGCATGAGTTAACCGAGTATATGCACCTAAAGTTATCACCACTAAAGCTAATAATATACTGATAAAAACCAGCTTTCTCATTACTGAATGATTATACATATAAGAGTAATTATCCAATAATTAACCCACCTTAGAATACTTAAGCAGTTTTTTCATATCTGCTAAAATTTGCTTACCAAACTGTGATAGTTTCATTGCATCTTCAGGTAACTGATGACTTAAAAAGACATTCCCTAAAGGATCGACAATAAATACCTGAGGTTTAAATATTAATTGTTTTGCTTGCTTTGGCATTGCAACTAATTGCCATTGGCTTTTTGATAATGTTTGACGTTGCTCACTAGAAAATACGCTTTGATACAGCGCGATGGGGAGAACTCTTGGCATTTCCTTACCTAAGGCAACATAAGTGTTGTGCACACTTTCAAGGGCTTGTTCACAATAACGAGAGCATTTCACTGGCAAGCTATACATTATAAGCCAATGCTGATTAAATTCTTCAGTATTCAAACCTAACTGCGCTAAGGTTAATTCATTCGTTAATAACGTTCCTTTATTAGTTACTCCCATATCTAGCCATTCTTGCTCTAAAGCAAGCTTAGCCAATATAATTGGCAAAGCAAAAATAGCTATCACAAGTAACAAACTGCGGCGGCTTCTACTTTGGGAACTAATATTTTTCGATACCTCAATAGTGCTCATACTAACTCAGCCCCTTATCCTCAACTGTTCTATTATTCTAAGCTTTTTTACTTGCGCCAAATTTTGCCCATAGCATTAATATTAGCCACGTTGCAGCTAAACTGAACCACTGAAAGGCATACGCACGATGCTTCTCAGGTGGCATAACAATAGGTTGCCAATTTTTTATATAACCTATTTTCTCATGCTGATCTAAATAAATTGCATAAGGTAATAATTGCTTATTAATCAACAATGAAAGCTTGTCCAACTCAACCTGTTGTATTCTTATTGGCCACTGCTCAGCAGTAAAGGTTTGCTCTTTTAATTGCATTCCCACCTCAATTAAACGCACATTACCGCGAATACTATACTTCCCCTTTAACGCATCAATTTTTGGTAATTCGTCTCTTTTGTGAGCTCCTTTTATCCAACCAAGATTCACCAAAACAGCATGCTCTTTAGTTGTCATTACTTGATATACTCGATAACCTAACTGGCCAGTATTAACTTGATTATCCAGTAATAAAACAATCTTTTTAGCAAAGCTTCCTGTGATGATAACTGGCATATCATTAATATTTTCATTTATAGCAAGCGAGTTGACCTCTGATAATGAAAGCGGTCTTCGAGATCCTAACTGTTCTATTTTGCTTAAACGTATCTCTTTTTCAAGAGCTCTACTATTTTGCCAAAAACCGAGCTTTACTAATGCAGCAAAAACTAGCACAGTAAGTGTCAACCATAGAAAACTCATCTTATTAAAACTCGACACTTAAGGCCTACTTCCTTATTACGTGTTCATGCTGACTAACTATAGACTCGTCTATATAAAATGAAGGGAGCTTTATTGTGCTATTCAAAATTATAATCGTCCTCATGCTCGCTTTTATGGTTTATAACTTGTTCAAAGCTCTTCTTTTAATGAATAAAAATGATCCTAACAAACCATCTATGAGCAAATATATTGGTCGCAGATTAATGCTTTCATTCGCCATTGTCGTATTACTGCTTATAGGTTTATCAACCGGATTAATAACTCCTAACCCTCGACCTTATTAACTTCTTATAATTTCTTAAAGTTTCTTAAATTACCCTTTTGCGATAATGACGAAGTTAATTAGATTTAATTCAAAGAAAAGGCACAGAGTTGACACTAGTCAATAAGTACCCTTGACGATGAAATCATGCTAAGTAGCTCGTCAGTTTCCCTAAATAATGTAGACAAAAACAAAAAGTATGACCCACACAACATCAACAAAATGCCAATACCAACTCGCTGCTTGAAATGCAAAGTGACTTTCAGGAGTAAAGTGCCCTTTCAATATTCTAAAGAACATCACAATTAACATAATGCAGCCTAGAGTCACATGCATCCCATGAAATCCTGTCAGCAAATAAAATGTGTTGCCATAGATGCCGCTAGTTAAATAAAGCTTCATTTCATCAGAATAACCATGTGAATATTCCAACACTTGAAAAAATAGAAAAGCTAGACCAAGAAAAATAGTTACTGCTAACCAAGCTTTTAATTGAGCACGTTTATTTTGCTCTAGAGCAAGGTGAGCAAAGTGAGCAGTTATTGATGAAGTTAGTAATAAAACAGTATTAATTAACGGTAACCCAAACCAACCCATACTGGTTGTTTCAGTTCCATCTGGTGTTTTCAGTAAAGGCCAGCTAGCAGTGAATTCAGGCCATAATATAGCCCCCGTTTCTGCATTATTTCCAGCACCGCCTAACCATGGTACTGCAAATGTTCGAACATATAATAGCGCACCAAAAAATGCGGCAAAGAACATAACTTCTGAAAAAATAAACCAACTCATTCCTTGTCGAAATGAATTATCCATTTGATGGCTATATTTCCCCGTCATTGATTCATTAATCACATTATTAAACCAGCCAATCAGCATATAAATAACTAAACCTATACCAGCTAAGAGTATGTAACCACCGTAGCCACTAGTTTCATTTTTAATATCAGTAACATAATTAGCTGCACCTACAGCGATCATAAACAGTGCTATTGCGCCAATTATTGGCCAGTGACTTTGTGCTGGTACATAATAACTTTCATATTCTTTTGTCGTCATTTTTGTTCCCTTTCCTCTTATTATGAATAAGAGCCTTAATATCTACTACACTGCTATGAATCAACCTTTTCACTTATGTCATATAACGTATACGACAGTGTTAGTGTGGTTATTTCACTTGGTAAATCAATATCAACATAAAACTGCAAACCCATTTCAACTTCTTCGTTAGCTTTTAGCGGCTGCTGAGTAAAGCAAAAGCATTCTATTTTTTGAAAGTAACCTGCTGCGATTCCAGGCGAAACTGAAGGCACAGCTTGCCCTATAATTTCTTGCTTAGATCTGTTTTTAGCAAAAAACTGAACAACTTTAACTTCCCCTGGGTGAACAGAAATTTCATTAATTACAGGTTCAAATTCCCAAGGGATTGCTTTAGCCATCCGAGTAATAAATTGCACCGTTACAGTACGTGACGTATCTATTCCATCGTTTTCATAGGCAACACTAACGTCATTAGTTTTCCCGTTTAAACCAGTAATATCACAAAAAACATCATAAAGTGGCACGAGTGCAAACCCAAAGCCAAACATTGCAAACACTAGTACTACAAGCTTTTTGATTACTTTTTTGTTTGCTTTATTTGCGTTGCTCTCTATGCCATCACTCATATTAGTCAACTTTTGGTGGCGTGCTAAAGGTGTGATACGGTGCAGGGCTTGCTACTGTCCATTCTAGACCTTCAGCCCCATCCCAAGGTTTTGCGGGAGCTTTTTCTCCACCTCTAATGCATTTAATTACCACCGCTAAAAAAATTAATTGTGATAAACCAAATGCAAACCCGCCTATGCTGACCCATTTATTAAAATCAGCAAATTGTAGTGCATAATCGGGAATTCGACGTGGCATTCCCGCTAATCCTAAAAAGTGCATAGGAAAAAATAATAAATTTACGGAAATTAATGAGCACCAAAAATGCCATCTTGCTAAAGATTCGTTATACATATGCCCTGTCCATTTTGGCAACCAGAAATAAGCTCCTGCATAAATTGAAAACAATGAACCAGTAACAAGTACGTAATGAAAGTGAGCAACAACAAAGTAGGTATCGTGATATTGAAAATCGACAGGAGTCACCGCCAGCATCAGTCCTGACAAGCCACCAATAGTAAATAAAATAACAAAAGCTACAGAAAACAACATAGGTGTCTCAAATGTCATTGAACCTCGCCACATAGTTGCAACCCAATTAAACACCTTAACACCAGTAGGTACCGCGATAAGCATGGTGCAATACATAAAGAATAGTTCACCAAACAGCGGCATACCTGTAGTAAACATATGATGTGCCCAAACAATAAATGACAACAGAGCAATAGATGCAGTTGCATAGACCATTGAGCTATAACCGAAAAGCTGTTTACGTGCAAAGGCAGGAATAATAGTTGAAACAATACCAAAGGCAGGCAAGATCATAATGTACACTTCAGGATGACCAAAGAACCAAAAAATATGTTGGAACATTACAGGGTCACCACCACCTGCGGCATCAAAAAAACTCGTTCCAAAATAGGTGTCTGTTAACAGCATTGTAACTACACCTGCTAGCACAGGCATCACAGCAATAAGCAAATAGGCAGTGATAAAAAATGTCCATACAAATAGTGGCATTTTCATATATGTCATGCCTGGTGCACGCATATTCATAATGGTAACAACAATATTAATTGCCCCCATTATTGAAGAGATTCCCATAATATGAACAGCAAAAACAAAAAATGCCGTACTACCATTTGAATAGGTTGTAGACAATGGCGCATAAAATGTCCAACCAAAGTTAGGCGCGCCACTTTCCATAAAAAACGAACTTAATAAAATGGCAAAAGCAAAAGGTAATATCCAAAAGCTCCAGTTATTCATTCGTGGCAAAGCCATATCTGGCGCACCTATCATCATAGGAAGCATCCAGTTCGCAAAACCAGTAAAGGCAGGCATAATAGCGCCAAATACCATAATTAAACCGTGTACTGTTGTTAATTGATTAAAAAAATCTGGCTCAACAATTTGCAAGCCTGGTTGAAACAACTCAGCACGAATTACCATGGCTAATGCGCCACCAGTTAACAACATAATAAAAGCAAACCATAAATATAACGTGCCGATGTCTTTATGATTAGTTGTATAGAGCCAACGCTTTATGCCTGTCATTTTATGATCGTGATGATCATCAGTAATTTCATCATCAAGCGACTCGTTTATTGTATTCATTGTCATGGTTTATTCCTCTCTTGCCGCTTTAACATCTGAACTTTGAACTAGGTCACCCGTATTATTACCCCAAGCATTTCGCTCATAAGTAACAACAGCGGCAATTTCTTTCAAACTTAGCTGCTTACCAAATGGAGGCATCATGCCTTTACCATTCAATACAAAAGAAAGGTGCTCTGTAATAGCTCCTTGAGTAGCAACAACACTCCCCTTAAGAGCAGGAAATGTTGGTGGTAAACCTAATCCTGTTGGTTGATGACAAGCAGAGCAATGTGCAACATAAATTATTTCACCAAGCTTCATTAACTCTTCTTTACTCATTGACGAACTTAACGAAGCCTTCTCTGCATCAGCAGCCTGTGCAGTTAATACACGCTGTTCTTTTAACCAAGTGTCATAATCTTCTGGCGTTTTAACATCAACCACAATGGGCATAAAACCATGGTCTTTTCCACAAAGCTCTGCGCACTGGCCTCGATAAGTTCCAGGCACATCAACATTAGTCCAAGCTTCATTAATAAAACCAGGATTTGCATCTTGCTTGACCGCAAAGGCAGGAACCCACCAAGAATGAATAACATCATCTGAAGTAATTAAAAAACGAACTTTTTTATTAGCGGGAATAACGAGGGGCTTATCTACTTCCAGTAAATAATTTTCACCTTTAAGAGCGCCATTTCCATCAAAACTGCCATTTTGATTTTCATACTCTTTTCTTGGTGTAGACAAAACAGAATAGTACTCAATATCTTCATCAAAATACTTATAATGCCATTTCCACTGTGATCCTGTAATTTGGATAGTCACATCAGAATTGTCATTGTTTTCCATGTTAATTAAAGTGCTAGTTGCCGGAACAGCCATAGCAATGAGAATAATAATGGGAATAGCAGTCCAAAGAATTTCAACTTTAGTGCTTTCATGGAAGTCAGCAGCTTTTGCACCTTTAGATTTTCGATGAAATATCATAGACCAAAACATGGCACTAAAAACAATGACACCAATAGCAATGCAGATATAGAGTGATAGCATATGTAAGTCATATACCTCTCTGCTAACAGCGGTTACTCCTTTTGTCAGGTTTAACTGGGAGTCTGCGTATACTAAATTAGAATAAAAATAGCATAAAAACAGCCAAGCCCCCATCAACCTAGTCTGGTTACCTCTACTCACTCAATCTCTCCTCTATCTATTAAAATAGAAAACAGAAACACAGCAATGTACTTCTAACTCATTAAACTGAATATCCATTAATTTAGTTATTATTCTTTTATTAAATTAACTGACGTGAAATAGCACAGTTTAACCAACACGGTAAATATCGAGTGCATTAACGTCTTATTATTCTTATTAACTGTTATTTTTTGTTCAATATCATTTCTAGAATTACCCAAAACTTGATCTAGGTCAAACTTTTTATTTAAGAGAAAATAGATAAACATGAATAATTTCAATAGAGTAACAACTCTAAGATAAGGTACAGCCTAGCAAACATAGGACAGAGGTATATTCGATATTTCTTATATGAATACTAAAAAATAATAAATATTTTTTTAAAGAAAGAATTTAAAATAACAAAATAACTGATGAAATTTTGAAATTGAAAAATAAAGCTCACATAAAATAGGCATGATTGCTTCGAAAGGGTTAGTGAATATCGCAAGGCGATATCCACTCAAATATATACATTCAAAAGGTTGTGTTGGGTCTACATCCAATTACCATTTCGAATAACGCCAACGGCTAGACCTTCAACATTAAATTCTTGGCATGATAAATCAACAACAATTGGATCAAATTCTTCATTTTCAGCTTGTAAATAAACAACATTACCTTCTCGCTTAAAACGTTTCACTGTCACTTCATTTTCAATCCGTGCTACGATTACTTGACCATTTTGCACATCAGTCGTTTGATGTACTGCAAGTATATCCCCATCAAGAATACCAATGTCTTTCATGCTTTCGCCATTTACACGTAACAAGTAATCGGCTGCCGGGTGGAATAAGCTACCGTCCATGTTGTAATGATCTTCAATATGCTCTTCAGCAAGAACAGGCTCACCTGCTGCAACGCGGCCCACTAAAGGTAAACCTTCTACTTCAAGAAACTGCTCTGCTAAACGTATACCCCGAGAAGTTCCCGGCAGCATTTCTATATAACCTTTTTTAGCCAGCGCTTTTAAATGTTCTTCTGCTGCATTAGCTGATTTAAAACCAAAAAACAAAGCAATTTCAGCACGTGTTGGTGGCATTCCTGTATCGTTAATAGTCTCTTTAATCAGATCAAAGATTTGTTGTTGTCGCTTAGTTAACGGTTTCAATTCGTATATAGCAGCCATAGCCACCCCCTGTATATATTGACAGTTGTACTGGCATTATATACAGCAACATTGAAAAATCAATGCTTTGTTTCATTTACAATCAATAATGAGATAAATTGCTATGTAATCAAAAGCCACTAGAAGTCATTTAAACTACAATAATAAACTTTGATTAATTTCAATATATTCATCTGATGCTTCAATCAATGAATTTGCCGTTAACGAAGGTACACCATAAACTATCGTTTTCATTTTATAGTCAGTCCTGACATGCCTAAGCAACATATCAAAATCTCCATCGCCAGAAAGAAGCACAATGGTATCAACCCCAGCCATGGACGCTGCTGTCATAACATCAATTGTAATACCTACGTCCCAATCGCCTTTTGCTGTGCCATCGCTACGCTGAATAAAAGGTTTTAGTTTTATATCAAAACCAATATGCTTTAAGGCTTTTTGAAATTTATGTTGTTGATCATCACTACGTGCAATAGCATAAGCATTCGCTTGAACTATTTCCCCTTTTGACAGTAACTCTTGCCACAGTAAGCGATAATTAAACTGACGTTGGTAAGCATCTCGAGTGGTGTAATAAATATTTTGTACATCAACAAAAACAGCAATTCTTCTCAAAATACTTTCCTTTAGTCTATTAACATGTTTAAGTTAACTATTTATTTGAACAGATCAACATTATTGTACTTTACTATTGTCACTATTATATCTTGACGTTAATATAATGTAGCTAAAATAAAAAATATTATAATAACAAATCAAAAGTATAGGAATAAATTATGTCTTTTGAAGATGACTATCAGTTAACTTCTAAGTTTAGTGAACATACCCATGACTTTCTCTCAAGTCATTTGATTGCTCCAACGCCTGTTAATTATTCAGTCATTTATCTTTATATTAGCAATGAAAATGAAATGTTATCCGCCGCTATCGATAAAAAACTAAAGCAAGGAGAGTCAATCACCGCTGATTTTATGGCTGATTTATTCAAACGCTATGTATCCTTCACTCAACAAGTTGAAAATACCGTATTAGCTCCTTTTGAAGAAACATTAACCAAAACCCTAGAGCAAATTAGTAAACAAGTAACCAACGAAGACAAAGCGGCGGTTAATTTACAAAAGTTAGATAAAATTTTAGCTAAGTCTAAAGGTAATTCCTCTATAGATAATATAGTTAGCTACCTGTTTAACACAATCAATACCACAAAAGCACAACACGAAACTCTTTCTCAGAAACTAACCACAACACAACAAGAAATCAACCAACTTAAAGATAAGCTTGCCTCTTCTAGACAAGAAGCCTTGGTTGACTCATTAACAGGTTTACTAAATCGCCGTGGTTGTGATGAAAAATTACAACTCTTAGATCACAACGATACTCACACTTCTCTAGCCATTGATATTGATCATTTCAAAAAAGTTAATGATACCTTTGGACACTTTATTGGCGACAAAGTTATTCAGCGTATAGCTAAAACAATTCAAAGCCATATTGGCGAAGAGGATATTGCTGTGCGCTTTGGTGGTGAAGAATTTGTGGTAGTTATGTCTAACACTTCTATAGATAAAGCAAAAATCATCGCTGAAAAAATTCGTATATCTATCTCTGTAATGAAGTTAAAACAAAGAGAAACCAACACTTATTTACCACCTATTTCAGTTTCTATTGGCATTGCTCAAAACGATAATATTTCAGAGTGGACAACTTTGTTTGAACAAGCAGATAATGCCTTATATCAAGCTAAAAACTCAGGGCGAAATCGCTGTATTTGTGCTTAGTAATAACTAAGCTATGCCTGAATTACAATCGCGTATTAAGACACACATCTTGAAGTAGATTGGCTATAAATGTTAAACTCTCTCTTCTTTTAAAGCTTGCCTAAAGTTAACTATAGCGATGATGATGTCTATATTACGTTCTTTTTTTTATTTATTATTAAAACTTCCTTTACGTTTATTAGTTCGTAGTAAAATAGTTCAAGATGCTGACGCAGCGGTTGAAACAAAAACTAGCCCTATTTTCTATGTAATTGGTCACCAATCAGCCAGTGACTTATTAGCACTTCAAGTCGCATGTAAAAAACAGAACCTACCAAACCCACTAAGCAAAGTTGAAATAAATGGTAAGTATTTTGATCGTACTTTGTGTTTAGAAAAACCTAAGTTAGTTTTTTCATGGTTTAAAAATCGCCAAACTACAGCATTACATCAAGGGCTAGAAATCCTTAATCAGCATAAAGCTAACAAAGACCTAAATGCCCAGCTAATACCTGTAAATCTGATTTGGGGTAGAATTCCAACCCAAGAAAAAAATAATGCGAATGTTTCTTCACTTTTAGCAGAACAGGCTTCTCCAACTTGGCTACAAAAATTTTTCATCGTACTTTTTTTAGGACGAGATAATTTAGTGCGTTACAGTGAGGCGCTCTCATTAAGAGAAATGTCTGATTATCACGGTAACGACGAAGCTACAGCACATAAGTTACTACGTGTTGCTCGTTTTCACTTTCATCGACAAAATATTGCAGCTAAAGGACCACGACTTATTCATCGTCAGCAAATGTTCACAGCCTTGTTCGCAAATCCATCCGTAATGCGCATAATTAAAGATGAGGCTAAAAGCAAAGACCTCAGCGTAGAACAAGTAAAGAAACAAGCAAAAGATATGATGGAAGAAATTGCTGGCGACTACAGTGTTTCATTAGTCCGTTTAGGTGAACGAATTTTACGTTGGCTTTGGGGTCGACTTTATAGCGATATAAAAGTAAACAACTCACAAGTATTACGAAAACTAGCACAAGACGGTCACGAAATAATTTACGTGCCATGTCATCGAAGTCATATGGATTACTTATTATTATCTTATGTCATTTTACAAGAAGGTTTAGTAATGCCACGAATCGCAGCGGGTATTAATTTAAACTTTTGGCCAGCAGGTCCTATTTTTAGAAAAGGTGGTGCTTTTTTCATCCGACGTAGCTTTGCTGGAAACCGTTTATATTCAACTATTTTTAGAGAATACTTAGGTTTACTTTTTGAACGTGGCTATTCTGTAAAATACTATACAGAAGGTGGCCGTAGTCGTACGGGCCGTTTATTAAGCCCTAAAACGGGTATGCTTGCGATGTCTATTCAAAGTTTATTACGAGGTATCGATCGCCCATTAACTATAGTACCGGTATATTTAGGTTACGAACATGTGATGGAAGTTGGCACTTACCATAAAGAACTAAGCGGTAGTGAGAAGAAAAAAGAATCCATGTTCGGCGTACTTAAAGCGATTAAAAATTTACGCAACTATGGTAATGGTTATGTGAATTTTGGGGATCCAATCAATATTAATGATTATTTAAGTGAACAAGTGCCTGATTGGAAAGCAGCGATTAATCCTATTGATCTACAAAAACCTAATTGGTTAACCCCTACAGTGAATGATATGGCTAACCAGTTGATGACACGCATTAATCAATGTGCAGCTTTGAATGGTGTTGCGCTTGTTGCGCTAATATTACATGCTTGCGAGAACAAAGCACTTGCTAAAGCTGATTTAGAAAAACAGTTAGATTTCGCATTAGACATACAACGTAAAGCCCCCTTTAGTGAGCAACTTACAGTGCCTGAAGAGAGTGGCAGTGAATTACTAGCACACGTTATTTCACTTAATAAAGTGACTATATCAACTGATAGCTTTGGCACAATCATTTCACTAAATGACTCTGCTAGTTTAGAAATGCGTTATTACCGCAATAATATTTTACATACCTATAGCCTGATATCATTAGTGTGTAAGCTATTAACCCATAATCGCAAGATAACTCACCAGCAGTTGAACGACCAAACCATAAGCATACTTGCCACATTAAAAGATGACTTATTTTTATGGCAAACAGCTGAACAAGCATCGCAACAAGTTAACCAGGTTTTATCTTTCCTAGAAAAATCAGGCATTGCGGAACTTGATAACAATGAATTCTGGTCGTTAACAAATGATACTCAGCAACTTAGTTATATTCATCATATGGCAGAATGTATGGATGAAAGCCTACAAAGGCTTGCAATCATTACTTCTTTAGTGACACGTTTAGAACCATTAACTAGACGAGACTTAGAACAAAAAGTAGTCGCAATAGCAAAACGTCTATCCGTATTGAACAACATAACAGCCCCTGAGTTTATTGATAAAAAAGCACAAGCGACATTAATTAATACGTTACGAGAACAAAGCTTTATAAAGCTAAATGAAGAGGGCTTGCTTGAGACAACTGATTCAATGCAGGAGCTTAAAACGTCAGTAACCAACCTTGTTGCTATTGAAGTTTTACAAAGTATCGCTCGTTAAGAGTTAATTTAGAATACTATTTAGTATGTGGCGGCTTTTTAATAATTGATGATCTAACTACTTTGTTAGGCCATCAATTATCCATATAAGAGTTTAATATATTGTCTTTATAAAACAGCAAGCTCCATTGCAACTTGTTCAACACCCTGTTTAGCTATTCGTTTATTAAATTCTGCTTTTTTACTACTTAACAATGAGATACCTTCAACTACCATATCGTAGGCTTTCCATTCTCCTGTTTTTTTATTCATTCTCATTTTAAAAATCACATCGATTGTTGGTTTATTTACATCAACAATTTGAGTTTTAATCGCAACAATCCTTTTACCTTTTATCGACTTAGCAGGTTCAAAAATAACCTGCTGATTTTTATATTGCTTTAAAGCTGCTGCATAGGTTCGAGCTAAGTAACTACGCATTGAAATAGCAAATTTTTCTCGTTGTTCCTTTGTAGTTTTCTTTAAATGCTTACCCAAAATTCGATACGCAGCATATTTGTAATCAATAGATGGCATTAGCTCTTCTTGCACAATCACATTCATTAACTTTGGAAATTTTTTTATCTCTTGCTGATTTGCTGCAATCCGAGTGAAAAGCTGATCGCCTACTTTTTCTAAAACAGCATAAGGTGAAGGGTGAACTGATTCAGCGGCTCTTCCCGAAAGAGAAAACACCAATAAAAAGACAAATAAGACATTAAATAACTTGAACATGATACTTCCTTAAGCTGTGTTAAAAAACCAAACAGACCAGTTGGTCTGTTCAATGAGCTCATAATAACACCGACCGGTTGGTTTGCAAATGGTTTATTATAAAATGATTGATTTATTTGGTGGTTTTATAAATTACAAAGGGTGAAGGGTAACAAGGTTATTTTTTCAAATTACGGATATAGCTACAAAGTTCATCTATAACATATTGAAATATTTCTTTATTACGAGAACTTTTACTTAAGGAGGTTGCGCCATTAACACTAGCAACAATAAAGTATGCCACATGACTTAGTTGCAAGTTAGGACGCAAGTCATCTTCAATAGCACTAAGAGCATCAACAATTAACCCATTCAGCTTTTGCTGCATAGTTAAAATACGTAAACGAAAGCCTTCATCAACATTAGCCATTTCTTCGCAAAGGTTATTCAAAGGACAGCCACACACAGCCTCGCTGCACACCATACTTTCACACATGCCAGTAAAAAAATCACATAACCCTTCAATAGGATCATCTTGTGATAAAGCAGGTTGCCACGTGGCTAAAAACATTGGCACGTAAACTTCTTCAAAAACAGCATAACCCAACTCTAGCTTATTGGAAAAATGATAATACAGAGCACCTTTAGAAATACCACAGCGATTAAGAATAGTGGATAAACTGGTTGATTGAAAACCATGATGGTGAATTTCATCGGCAGTGATATCAAGAATTTTTTGGCGGGTTTGCTCTGCATCACTCATTTTACAGCTCATTTTATTCATTATCTGAAAGGACAAGGAATAATAACCAACCGATCGGTTTGTTGCAAGAGGTTAAAATTATCATTATAGGTAAATTGTAGCTTCAGATGTTTCGCAAAAGAAATATGCTAAGCATATAACCATATTAAATAATTACAACATCAACTCTTCTGGCTTGGAGAAATAGTAACCCTGAGCATAATCAACGCCTAACTTAGTTAATGTTATCATTACATTTTTATCTCCAACGTATTTAGCTACAACTTCTTGGTTTGCAGCTTTAGCAACTTTGCATATCGATTTTACGGTGTCGTAATCTACGGGATTTTCCATCATATTGCATATATATGAGCCATCAATTTTGATACTTTCAATATCAAATGCCTTAATGTCATCATAAGCAGTATGAGTACTACCAAAATCATCTAAGGCAAAATTACACCCTAACGCTTTGATATTGTTTATAAATAATCGAGTACGATTAACGTTAGAAGTTGCTGCTACTTCTGTAATTTCAAAGCATATTTTTTCTGGAGGTATATTGCCATCAGACAATTTCTTGATAATAAATTGCTCTAATTTATTATCACTTAACGAATGACCTGATAAGTTAATAGCAATCTTATCAATTTCTTCAAGTTGTGAGTGGTTTACAGTAAAATATTCACACACAGCATTAACTACCCAGCAATCAATTTTACTTGTAAGGTGGTAACGCTCTGCGGTAGGTAAAAAAGAAGCCGGACTAACAATTTCCCCATGAGCATTTTTCATTCTAAGTAGAATCTCAAAATATTTACCCGTGTTATGTTGCTGTAAAGGAAAAACATCTTGTTTGTATAAAATAAATGAATTATTACTAATCGCATTATTTATTTGATGCACTGATAATACATCCTGCTTCTTCTCAGCTGAATCATCACTACTAATATCAAATAGACGAACGGTATTACGCCCTGCACTTTTTGCAAATCCACATGCTACATCAGCTGAATGCAATAAATCAGTAGTAGTACTACCAAGCATTTTAGGTGCAAGCCCTATGCTCGCGCTAATTTGGAAAGTTTCCCCCTCCCAAGAATAACTCAACTCATGAATATTCTTTTTAATATTATTAGCAATTTCAATCGCTTTACCAACAGGGCACTCTTTAATTAATATTGCAAATTCATCACCGCCTAACCGAGCAACAATGTCTTTATAACGAACACTTTCATTTAATATACGAGAAACGCTGATTAATATTTCATCGCCAGCAGCATGGCCACAGGTATCATTAATGGTCTTAAAATAATCTAAATCAATAAAGCATAAAAAGTGGTGGACTTGTTTATCTATGATAACTTCCGTTAACTTACGCTCAAATGCTCTACGGTTCTGCAGCCCTGTGAGGGGGTCATGGGATGCTTGATGAAAAAGTGATAACGTTAACTGTTTAAAGTCATTACTTAATTCAATTATTTCTGTGGGTGCATCATAGGTTGGTTTAAAGTCGTCTCCCGCTAAAGTTCGCCGAGAGGAACAAATTAATTGGTTAAGTGGCTTGCAAATTCGACGATTTGCCCACCACCATAATGCAACAATGATTAAAAAGAATATGCCTCTAGCAAGCCAGCCAACTTTTGTCATAAAACGTTTTTCTTCATCTAAAAAACGTGTTTCGTCTTCAATAATTCTCTTTGTCTTTGCTGTAAGATATTGAATATCTTGAGATAGAGATAAACTAACTGGATCATAACTTACAAGTAAACGACTTAAACTTTGATCTAACTTATTAGGAGAAATATCGCCAACGGTGTTTAATATATTTTTAATTTTATTAATGTTCAGAATGGCACTTTCAATTTTGCTATTTAAGCTTTGAAAGTAGTTTTGAGTGTAAAGATTAGAGAGTTCAGTAGTTAAGTAGTTTCCCATATTTTTTGCACCAAATATGAGGTAAGTATTACCAGAGCCAACTACCAAATCAGACGAGATTAAAAACTGTGATGTACTAATTTCAATTCGTTCTAGATCTTTCGCCCATAAGCGACTTTCATTATGCTTTTCAGCCAATGTTTGGACATGATTGAAATAGTGAGCTAACACCTGTTCTAGCGTATAAGCTCCAAGTAAGCAGGCAAATACAAGTAAGGCTAGATAACTTTTTATTCTCATTAATAACCTTTAATCTTGGACAACTTTTCTATATCTTCTTTCCAACTTATATCTGTTATAGCTAGTGTTTTTAAAGCTGAACGTAATGTGAGTAAAGCAAGAGTTGGTGCATATTTAAACGACTCTATTCCATCAGGTGAAAGTGTTTCACCACTTTCACTGAGTAAAGCTTTTAATTGAGAGAAGCTTTTACCCTGAATAACATTGTTGATATGTTTTGTAATAGGTTCATTACATTGAGGACTACGACAGCGTTGATAATAGAATCCTTTTATACTTCTATCGATATTAATTGCCCAAGCTATTTCAACTAACCCCCACTTAGCTAGTTCAGAGCGAGCTTGTAAAAAGCCTTTGTGTTCACTGTCTTTATACACTACATATAATGTATGTTTGCCTACCTCGCTCTGGTGAATAGTAAAAGGAATAAGCTCTTTAACAGAGCTTCTATTTTTTTCTGTTATATTTACTACAATTGAACGAACTTCAGAGCCCTGCTCATATAGCATTTGAATCGCTGAAACAGGATCTCTTAAAGAACAGAATGCGGCATAAACTTGTGTTATTAAAAGTAGTTGTACTATTAATGTCAGTATTAATATATTTAATTTTCTACACATAGATATTTCAACCTTCATTACATTCTATATCTAAGTTGCACATTTAAAATAGGCTCTATATCAACAGTTGGAGTATCTTTTATTTCATTTTTATATTGGGCGCTAATATCAAAACCGTTATGACCTACCCATTGAATACCTGCTATCCAATAACTTGTCGAAGTTTCTTTATCACTGAGCAGTTCACCATTTTCTGAACGCTGGTAACCTATTTGTAAATAGCTAGAAATATCTTCTTGTGCACTTTTCCACATCACCTCAGCAAAACTATTGAGCGTTTTATTACCAGCTGTTTCTCCTGCTGATATTTCCATCATAAATTGCCATTGGTAATAATAGTAAGAAGCATCAAAGCCTAATTTTTTACGCTGAGTAACACCTCCTCCCCCCAAAACATCACCAGTGAACCAAGAAATACCCGTTATAAAATTATTATAGCTTGGAGTACCAATTCTGCCAGAAAACAGATGTGGATTGTCGGTGCTTAAAAACTCATTACCAGAACCTCGCGTTAATGACACTTCATATTCTAAGGTTGGTAGAATACCATTTACAGAGATCCCCCAATCAGCCTTTATTCCTCTGTCACCTATGGTTAATTGACGTAATGTTCCGTTAGTATCTTCTTGATATTCTAAGCCAAAGGGGATTTCAAAATGACCTAGTCGTATATTGAATTTCCCTTGAGCCAACCCTGTATAATTAAAATTTGCTATTCGCCAAGTGAGCTTAGTATCGTTACCGTCATCAAAAATAAAAGGTGCATTTTTTACATTATTTAACTTAACAATATAGGGTTGAAATACCAAAGTACCAATATCATTGGTTGCTTGGCTGAAGACTTTATGGACATCTAAACCAATAACTTGCATATAAGCATTAGCGTTTTTATCAAGGTTACGCGTCATACGAATTGATGTATCGAGAGACCAGCGACTGTTTTCCCCAAACAGCTCACTATTTAATGTACCCGCAGGTGAACTATGTGAAATAAAAAACAAACACAAAAAGCCTATAACTGAGTAATTTATGCTGTATATTTTCATGAGTTGAACATAATCCTGAAGTTATGTTATTACCTACTATATATAATAACGTAAATTCAAAGAATATGTATGCAACTTAAGCAGTTGAATTAGATTTACAGAAGAGTTTCTAGCGACTTTATTGGTTAACAAAAGTAATATACTATAAATTCACTTTTGTAAATAATTCCAAAATAAAGCCACCAGCGTTTAGCTTACTATTCACGAGAAAGTAGCAATGGATCAATCACTTTTCGCCACTGCGCTAAGCTTGATTTATGATCCACCGGGACATTACCTGCATTATTAATAAATAATGTGGGTGTTGCCCAAACAGCCCTTGTTGCAGCATAGCGAATAGGTGTTCTCGCATTAATATATATATCGTTATCGAACATTCTCTCAACAAATTTTGTGCGATTAACGTTTGCATGTTCTTCTGCAAAATCCGCAACTAGATGGATTAGATCATCATGCGTTTTATGCAAAAACTCACCATTATAAAACTGTGCTTGGCGTTCAAACATAAATGTTGCGAAATCAAAGAAGTTATCACTGTTTTCATCAGCTAAAGCAAACAAACCTAAACTCATATCCCACGCTTGCCTGTGATTACTTAGGGTTATTAAATGAACCCGTAAACTGACAGGTTCATCTTGGTAATACTTTGATACTGCAAGTAAAGTTGGCCAAACCATGCGTGAATGTACACATTGAATATCAATAAACGCCTCAATAGTAATTTCTGCTGCTGCATCACCAAGCAAGAACCCGCTCGGACGATGTGGTATTGGTATCGTCATATCAAATGTTTCCTATAATTTTGTATTACCTATTATAAGTTTGAAGCTTTAGCATTGAATAACCTTTGTTCTATTATGCGGTCTAATGCAAAACGTCCGCCACTAAAAACTACAACCTGTGCTAATAACACGCCCCATAATACATGTTCTGCATAAGCAGCGGCAGCAATATCTTCTAAGCTAATTACAGCAACAATATTAACAAAGAATAAACCTAAAGCAGAAAAACGGCTAGCTAAACCAGTTATTAATAATACAGGTAAAATAATTTCAGCTGCCGTGCCTAAATAAGCGGCTAATTCAAAAGGCAATACTGGAACTTGATATTCATACTCAAAAAGTAAAAGTGTGCTTTCCCAATCTCTAAGCTTAGTCAAACCAGAGGCGAAAAATGCCCAACCTACATAGAAACGTGCTACAAATAATGCAACAGGTTCAAGCAAAGTCACTTTACTAGCAATACTGCGATATAAAAGGGTAATAGATAATAATAATGGATTTAAGGTATGCATGGTTATTTCTCTTTAAAATAGTTAATTAAGTTACGTTCGATTGCAGTGATAAGCCATTTCTCAAATGAAAAATCATTATCATCTTGAACCACATTAAGCGCCTGCTCTAATGACTTGCCTGACATTAGACAGAGCATAAATGCTCCTTCCCTCGCAGTTAATGTTGTTATTTCTGGTTTGAATTCAGGGCGATAAATCATCACTACTTGCTCTGTCATATCTGTTGATAATAATGTTTGCGCCTTATTCATCGCTACTTCCCGATGAAGTTCATTATCATCATGATGTGCTTGAAAAATTTCTGTTAACGGGTACTCTGTTCTTAGTAATGTCACATTTTGATTAAACACAACCTCTATACTTTCAGGCTCACTGTTGATCAAATAATGTAAAGATGAATGCTCAAGAACTTGATCAACTCCATGAACGGCACAATGAATATGCCAATCAACTGCAGCACAATCCGCAAGGTACGGATAACGATAGCCCAACTCAATTGTTGAAATAAATTGAGGGAAATCTTCTCCCCATTGTGACCAGTCACCTTGCGAAGGAGGAGACAGTCGTAAAAACTGATAAACAAGATTTTTACTAACACTGCTACCGAGTAGCTCAAATACGGTTGGAAAAGTAATACTTAATGCACGTTGAGCATTTGCTAATAAGTTTCGTCGATAAATATCTAAACCTTGCTTATTAAATCCACCGCTATTGATGTCTGGTGATTCATCATTCCAAATTGCTCCTAACAATCTTTGCTGATCGTTTTCATCTTGCTTACTTTCAATTAATTCAATCATTTTTATTTCCCCGCAAGTACAGTACGTGCAATTTCACGAGCTTTATCAGCTTCACCAACTAATACAGACCATTCAGGCAAGTCGTTATCCCATTCAACCAACGTAGGTACGGCACCAAAACGCGCTAGCGCTTGTTGATAACCATGCCAAACATCATCAGAGACTGGGCAAGCATGATCATCAATAACTAAATCTCCCGATACAGCAGGAGTGCACCCAGCTAAATGAATTTGCGCAACGCTTTCTACAGGAAGCTTACTAATATATTTTGCTACTGATTGTTGAACGTTGCCGCCTTCAAAGTTCATGCTGTTTACAGCTACATTATTAATATCTAATAATATTTTCGCTCCTGTTCGTTGACAAAGTTCAGCTAAAAATTCAGCTTCATCAAGGTGACTTTCTGCAAACTGAATGTAGGCGGAAACATTTTCAATAATCAATTGTCGTCCTAAAAATGACTGCACTTTCTCAACTTGTTCGCACATCACTGTTAAATTATTTTGTGTGTGGGCAATAGGAAGTAAGTCGCCACTATGTATTAATCTCCCTTGATCATTTCCCCAGGTAAAGCAGGCATGTTCAGACATAAGAAAAGGGTCAATTTTTTCCGTAAGCTGTTTAAGAGATTTCAAATAATGCTGTGGAATCTTTTGAATAGAGCCAAGCCCCATGGATGTTGAGTGCAAACTGACTGGGTATTTTTCTCTGACCTCAACAAGCATGGACAACGCTGCTCCTCCTTGACCAAAAAAATTTTCAGAATGCACTTCAACAAAATCGACTTGTTTAGGCTGAGTTAATATGTCGGCAAAATGAGGATGTCTTAAACCAACACCTACCATCACATCACGATTAGTTACCAACATATTCACTCCCTATGCGCCTTTAGTTTCTTTATATAATTGCTTAGCTTCTTTTTTAGATAAGCCGCCTAATGTTGAGCAGGTACCCTTTTTCACCAATTTCCATTCACCTTTGTCGTTATCAACCTTCGATTGACCCGCACATGAATGCGTACCGGCTAGATTGGCACAATCATTTTGGCCAGCTGCTGCTACGCCATAACATTTTTCTTTCTTACCAGCTGCTTCTGCTGGAGCAATAATGCCGGTAGAAATAACAGCGGCTAATGCTGTACTCAGTATTAATTTATTATTCATGATAAATCCTCTAATTTTTGTATAATGACCAGTTATGTTAGCTGATCTAGCCATTGCACTAATTGTTGTGGTGGCAAGCCACCAACACGTTGATCAATAACTACATCATCTTTCACCAGAAGCAGCGTTGGTACACTGCGAATGCCGTAATCAGCAGCAAAAGTTGGTGTGTTTTCAATATCGACTTTAATTGCATTGAATCGATCTTCCATCATGTTAGATACTCCCTCAACAAGAGGTGACATGACCTTACAAGGCCCACACCATGAAGCACTAAAGTAAATTAAAGAAAATTCATGTTGTGATAAAATCTCGTCAAGAGAGTCCGCGGATGTTAGTTGTTTCATAATTAAAGCCTCTGTTAATCTATTGAATATTAATCGTTTATTTTTTCAATTTGCGCTTTAGTTAAACCTTTGATGCCTGTCCAGTTACCTTGTGCTGTCTCGATGTAACCAGGAATATCTGTTACCCATTTCTTTTGCACGTCTTTGTTTAAGTTAAGATATAATTTGTCGCCGCGAATGTGCCAAGCAGTTGGGTCAGTATCAAATTTTTGATTTAAAGCCACACCCATTGCACAGAAGCCACCGTATTGTGGAGCATATTTAGCTGGGTCTGCTTTAAATAAGTCGCGGTTTTCTGCTGATGAAAATTGATAAATAGCACCATTGTATGCCGAGGTAAATTCGTTAGAGCCTTTAGTTGGTGCGCCTTTAGTAAAGTAAGAAACGGTATCGTATCCTTTAATAGCTAAGTCATTACCGTTAGCATTAACTTCAATATTTGCTGCAAAAGTTAAACTGCTTAGCAATAAAGCTGATGTTGCGAATGTAGATTTTATAACTGTTGAAAGTTTCATTTGGTTGCTCCAATATTTAATGTTCAAGGTTTGTTGTAAGTAAGGATGTTTTCCTTGATTGATAATATAGAGCTTTCAATTACCCAGAAGGGATGACATAGTCCTAACTTTGAACCCAATCGTCCAAAACAGTCATTAATGAGGAAAATATGGATCAGTTATCAATAATTTTGCAGCGCTTTTCGATAAATACTAAAGTTTTCTTCACAGGTAATTTATGCGGTATCAGCAATTTTGATAAAGAACCGAATCAAGGACACTTACACTTACTCTGTAGCGGTGAGCTAACCTTAATTGATGAACAAGGTAGCTCTCAGGTAATTAATGAGCCGACCGTACTATTTTTCCCTACACCCCGCGCTCATCGCATTATTGGTAGTGAAGAAAACCCTCCAGAGTTAGTGTGTGCCAACATAATTTACAACGAAAGCACCGTTAACCCTGTCGCTAGTGCATTACCCTCACTACTCTGCTTTAAACTTAGCGATTGCAAAAACCTTAAACAAACAGCTGAATTGTTATTTGAGGAAGCATTTAGTGAAAGGTATGGTCGACTGCCCATGATTGACTCATTAACTAATATGTTTCTTATTCATGTATTTCGCCATGTACTCGACAACAACTTAATGCAGCATGGTTTACTCGCAGGTTTAGCGCACTCACAAGTTTCTAAGGTTTTACTGGCGATTCATGAGGCACCAGAAAGGCAATGGGGATTGGAAGAAATGGCAGAACTTGCACTTATGTCACGTTCAAAATTTTCAGAGTTATTCAAGCGTATAGTAGGGCAAAGCCCTGGTGACTACGTAATAGACTGGCGTATTATTGTTGCTAAAAGCTTATTACAGCAAAACAAACCCGTAGCATTAGTGGCTAACGCGGTGGGTTATGAAAACGGCTCTGCACTTGCACGTGTATTTAGGAAGAAGTTGGGGATATCTCCCAAACAGTGGCTAGAACAAAACAATTAGCATATCGATTTTTCACAAGCAGCAATAGGGTGAATAACAGCTTTAGTAATTTTACCCTGCTGATGTTTAACCAGAGGTGAATTGATATTGCCCGATTGTTTTTTGGATTGCCATTGGGCAAGTAAGGGATTATTTGAGGTTAAATTTATAATTAATCCGGTAGATTTTTGTGATTTTATTTTCTTTTTATTACCCTTCTGTTTGTTATCTGTTGGCTGCTCAATAACAAAGCTTTTTTCTCGCGTTGCAGCAACAATACAAATTCTATTTTCTACTGCACTATTTAAGAGGCTAGACTCCACCTTGCAAGCTTCTTGAATATCAAAGGGTACAAGTAAAGTATGAATGCCATTTAACGCTGCTACATTCACGGTTTCAGCTAAATTAGCGTCATCGGCTGTCAACATTGCAACAGTTATGTTTCCCTGCTCTAAGGGTAACTCAATAATATTGATTTCATCAGCTAATGCTGTCCATTGATATCGCTGGCAAAAATGTAATTGCTGTTGTTTAGCAAATATCCCCTGTTCACTTACTATTACTGCTTGATGTTGCCCTTCAATTACTAGGCTTGTACACACATATTGATATGGCCTTAACACAGCACTTATTTGAGTAATAAACAGCTGACTCAGTCTTGAGACCTCCTCTCGATATGCCTCTTCAGTTAATTTATCTTTATCAGCAATAAAAAATAATTCAGGTAATTGCGTAATATCACTTAGGTTGTTTTCAATATAGAAACAAACATCTTCAATAGCTGTCTCGTCTGATTTATAGGTAGCAAATATCGCTACATTGGTCGTTAGAGGGGCCTTATCAGATGGCGTTTGTTGACTATTGGGAGAGGTGGCAAACTGAGAAACAGCAACTCGCATGGTTTTTATTTTCCAAGTACTAAGTAAGTGCTGCAATTTTATGAGGACTTAACATTGACTACAACTACTTTATCCATAAACTCAGCCATTATGCTTTCAAAAGGTAACATAATGAATATACCCAAATTAGTATTAATTACACTGATGTTTAGCGCTAGTTGCAACGCATATAACAGCCTTCCAATGCAAACTAACAAGCTCAATATGAATATTTCTGTATCCTTACTCGTTGATGGAGTATCAATACCTTGGGGCATGGTACAACTACCAAGCAAGGAGATTTTAATCAGTGATCGCAAAGGAGAATTGCGAGTATTAAAAAATAATCACTTGTTATTTCAACGTGTCAGCGGCCTTCCGCCAATCCACAATAATGGCCAAGGAGGGTTACTGGATCTTGCTCTGCATCCAAACTTTTCAAATAATCAATGGCTATATTTTACTTTCGCTAGTGAACAAAAAGAAACATCTGGGCGTAGTTTAGGAAGTAACACGGCTTTGATGCGAGCTAAACTAAATATTGCTGACTTATCATTAAGCAATCATGAACTATTATATAAAGCTTCACCTAATTCAAAAAAGAGACAGCATTACGGTAGTCGCATTGTGTTTGATAGAAACAACTTCGTTTACTTCTCTATTGGCGATAGAGGAAAGCGTGACATAAATCCTCAAAGCATTACTAGAGATGGCGGAAAAATATATCGCTTGCATGATGATGGCACTATCCCTTTAGATAACCCATTTATAAATCAACGTGGTGCAAAGTCTGCTATATATTCTTACGGTCATCGTAATCCACAAGGGCTAAGTATTGATCCTGCCAGTAATACTATATGGTCTCATGAACATGGCCCTCGTGGTGGCGACGAAGTAAATGTCATTAAAAAGGGAGTTAACTACGGTTGGCCAGTGATCAGTTATGGAATTAATTATAATGGCACAACCTTTACTGATAAAACTAAGCAAAAAGGTATGGCACAACCAGCTTTATATTGGAGCCCTTCAATAGCCCCCTCTGGCATGATTTATGTTTCTAGTGATAAATATCCATCACTAAAAGGGAAGTTTTTAGTTGGTTCGATGAAGTTTAAGCATTTAGTGTTATTAACTGTTAAAGATGAGCAGGTTGTTAACCAAGAAAGAGTGTTTGAAGATATTGGTCGTGCTCGAAGCTTATTACAAGGAGAAGATGGTTACATCTATGTAGGAATTGACGGAGAAGGTATAAAAAAATTATTACCCAAATAATATAACGGCCTCTACTCTATTGAGCAAAGGCCGTTAGGTTTTTCTATTTTATTAATCCCACCTTAAGAAAATATCAAGTGTTCAGGGAATAATAAAACCAAGAGTAATACTGCTATTTGTATAAGAATAAACGGTATAACTCCTTTATAAATAGTGGTGGTTTTTAACCATTTTGGTGCAACGCCTTTTAAGTAAAACAAACTGAAGCCAAATGGCGGTGTTAAAAACGATGTCTGTAAATTCATTGAGATTAAAATAGCAAACCAAACTAGGTTGATATCTAACGCTATAGCCACTGGCATTAAAATAGGTACTACTAAGAAGGCAATTTCAATAAAGTCTATAAAGAAGCCTAGCACTAAAATCGCTATCATAGCTAACGCAATAAAAGTCCATTTACCTCCCGGTAATTCCATAAAGAATTCTTCAATTAAGTATTCACTTCCTGAGTAACTAAACACCATAGCAAATGCTGTTGCGCCGATAAGCACAGCAAAAACCATCGAGGTAACTTTAACTGTTTCTTTTGAAACTTCATGTAGCTTAGTAATAGAAAAGCTACCATAAAATATTGATAAAATAACCGCACCAACAGCACCAATAGCCGATGATTCAGTTGGTGTTGCCACACCAGTAAAGATTGAGCCTAACACCGCAAGAATGAGCACCAAGGGTGGCACAATATCTTTTAACGCTTGTATTACTAATTCACGCTTACTCTCATTGACTACAATAGGTGGCATATAGTCAGGCTTTACCTTACCTAATATCAAAATATAGAGTGTATAGAAACCGACTAACATCATGCCTGGTATCACCGCCGCGCGAAATAAATCGCCAACAGGAACCCCCATCACATCACCTAAAATAATTAAAATAATGGAAGGAGGAATTATTTGTCCTAAAGTACCTGATGCACAAATAACACCGGTTGCCGTTGGTTGATGATATTTATTTTTCAGCATTACAGGCAATGAAATAACACCCATAGCAACTACACTTGCACCAACCACACCGGTAGATGCTGCGAGTAAAGTACCAACAAGAATAGTTGAAACAGCTACACCACCTGAAATACCACCAAAAAGTTTAGCGGCTGATTCTAATAAACGTTCTGCCAAGCCAGTTTTTTGTAGTACTACGCCCATAAAAATGAACATAGGCACTGCCATTAATATAGTATTTTCCATAATACTCATAATGCGATATGGCATGAATTCAAAAAGTTCAACACCTAACGTTAACACACCAACAATTAACGAAATACCGGCAAAGGTAAAAGCTACAGAGTAACCTAAAAATAAACAAACTAAGGCAATAGCAAAAAGAATTATTCCTGTCATTACTTCTCTCCTTCTTGCGCAGTATCGTTACTCTCATCATTTCCAGTCAATACTTGAATTTGACTAAGCACAACGTAAATTATTGATAAAACTAAAAACATTGAAGATAAAGGAATAACTGAACGAACAATCCAACGGTGTGGTAAACCACCAGGATCTCCACTACCCTCGCCCATAGAGTATGCTTCAAACGTATAATCTAAACTGTAATAACATATTAATAATGTCATCGGTAAGGCAAAAACTATTGAACCAAAAATATTAATGAAAGCTTGCTTACGTTTGCTCATCGCATCATAAAAAATATCAACACGAACATGGGCATCTTCTTTGAGCGTATAAGCAATACCAAACATAAACATTGCCGCGAACAAGTGCCACTCAAGCTCTTGCATACCTATGCTCACGTCATTAAAGAAGTAGCGCATAATTACATCGTAAAATACGTTGACTATCATTAAGATCATCAACAAGCTACAAAAATTACCAAGCATATCGATAATTTTGCCAATCACTTTTAAACTAGTTTTCATTATTTTTCTCAGAACTTTTTAATGTTATCTGTCTTTTATACCAAGGGTATTTAAACAACAATTCATTTTGCGCATAAAAAAAGCAGCTACCATTATATCAACGAAAAATGGCAACTGCTTTAACATGCTGTAAAACTACTTAGGGTCTGTTGTGTCTAAGTAAGCACGGTCAGATAAGTTAGTCCATGCACGAGCTTTAGCTTGATAATCTTGAATTGATTTAAGAATTTCTGCTGTCATTGGATCTTTAGCAGCAAACTCTTTTAATAAAGCATCATTTGTTTCTTTCATTGCATTCATTACTGAATCAGGGAAAGAACGCATTTTAATATTAGGGTAATCTTTATTTAATGTTGCTAAGTTTTTGCCACTTTCATGGTAAGACTGAACATACATGTCATAAGCAGCATTTTTCATGGCTACCGTAAGAATTTTTTGTAAATCTTTAGGCAGTTTGTTATACGCTTTTTCATTTACCATAAACTGTAGTTCAGCACCCGGCTCATGCCAACCTGTATAATAATATGGTGCTATTTTATGGAAACCCATACGTAAATCTAATGATGGGCCAACCCACTCTAACGCATCAATCGTATTACGCTCTAATGCTGTGTATAGTTCACCCGCTGGGATGTTAGTAGGTTTAGCACCTAATTTAGCCAATACTTCACCAGCAAAACCAGGGATACGCATTTTCAAACCTTGAAGGTCTTCAACACTGTTGATTTCTTTTTTGAACCAACCGCCCATTTGATTACCAGTATTACCACCTGGGTAAGATAGAATGCCATATTTACTATATAGCTTATTCATTAATTCCATACCGCCGCCATGATAGAACCAAGCATATTGCTCCATTGCTGTCATACCAAAAGGTACCGTAGTAAAGAATAAGGCATTAAAGTTTTTGCCTTTCCAATAATATGATGCTGAGTGCCCCATTTGATACTGGCCACTTTTTACAAAATCAAAAATACCTAATGGTGATTTATGCTTGTTAGACGAATCAACACGAATAATCAAACGACCATTTGACATTTCTTTTACTGATTTCGCTAAATTTTTAGTCGCTTCACCAAAAATAGGAAAGTTTGGTCCCCATGTTTCAGCCATTTTCCAGCGATATACTTTGCCGTCAGCTGCATTAGCTAACCCTGACAAACCTAGCGACAAAACAAGTGCTAGTTTAATAAAAATAGATTTCTTCATACTTCTTCCTTATATGTGAACTTGTTGCTTTTTTTATTGTAATTACTGTTTACTAATACTAAAGACTTTTACTAATTACACCATACGTACTAACGCCCATCTTTACTAGGTAGTTATACCTAGGTAGTTGGTCTATTTATGCTATTTGATTGAAAGGTATAACAAATAGCATAGCTCATTTACAAAATAAATTAGTATACAAGGAGTAAGTATTCCAGATAAAAATATTAGTCATAGTGTAACTATACTGCGCTGATCAATTTAAATTTTCAATCCTAAAATAAATATTGAGTAATATAATCAGTGGTTTCATACATATTCCGCAACAAGCTGACTCTAAAATGATTATTCATTTCTCTTAGGTATAAAGTAGGGGTAGAGGAAAAAATCAAAGTTTGTCATTATTAATAAAAGCTATTTACAACCTTACTTTTCAGTGCTCATTCTAGATTGAGACTTATAAACAGAAAAATTAAAATAGGATTACTTCTTTCATGAATTTACCTTTAAAGCTCTTATACGTTGCTATATTTCAGGTAATTTTAACTTCGGTAATGGTTTTTTTCTTTTTTAGTAGTGAGTATAGAGAGCTATCTAGCCAGAGTTTGCAATCTGTTGAAAACTTTCTTTTAGAGCAGAAAAAAAGAGAACTAAAAAATTATACAGCCCTTGCGGTTTCTTCTGTAGAGCACATGTTTTCTGGTGAAGAAACTATCAATCAACAAACACAAGATGATGTAGTAAACCTATTAAATAATCTACTTTATAACGGTGATGACGGTTATTTTTATGTCTATCGCAGTGATGGTGTCAATATTGCTCACCCTAAAGAACCTTTCAGGGTAGGGAAAAGCTGGTGGGATTTAGAAAGTGACAAGGGTGAAAAAATAGTACAAATATTATTAAGAAAAGCAAAAGATGGCGGCGGCTTTCATCGTTACAAATGGTCTAAACCATCAACAGATGCCAAAGTTGATAAAATGGGTTATTCAGTATTTCTTGATAAATGGCAATGGATGCTAGGTACAGGTGTATACTTAGATGATGTTAACCAACAAGTCAGTAACCTCCAACAAGAAATAGATCAACATATTAGCAAAACTCAACAAATTGTGTTAAGCGTTGCTTTAGGCTCTATTTTTATTCTGTTTGTTGTTGGCTTAATTTTTACTTTAAAACAAAAACAGCGAAGTGATATAAAAATTAATGAGTTAGGCCAAAGGATCATTAGTTTACAAGAAGAAGAGCGTCGTCATATTTCACGAGAATTACACGACGGCATAGTACAAATGTTAGTATCAATAAAATATTCCATTGAAGCGACTGGTATTTTTTTATCACAGTTAAATCAAGAAAAGCCTAAATCACAACTTGCTGCTGAAAAAAACCTAAGTATTGCCATACAAGAAATTCGTCGAATTTCCCATCATCTTCACCCAAGAATACTAGACGAATTGGGTTTATCTGCTGCTATGGATGCACTAGCAAGTGAGTTTTCAGAATTAACAGGAATTAAAGTACGAGTAATAACACCTAAGTTAAAAAGGTTATTACCTGATAATATTAGCACTACCCTTTATCGAGTTGTGCAAGAGTCTCTTACTAATATTCAAAAACATGCAAATGCCAGTAATGTAGTTATTGATCTAGCCGTTCATCAAGCATGGTTAACCTTAACTATATGCGATGATGGCAAAGGTTTTGATACAAATGCCAACATAAACCAAGAAAATGTTGAAGAATGTGGTATCGGCCTGAGAAATCTAGCTGAACGAATAGAATATCATTCGGGCATTTTTAAGGTAACATCTACTAATAAAGGCACAAAGATAACAGCAAAAATACCTAAAAGTTGTTTTGCCAACCATTTTAACCAGGCCATCACTGAGAAAAACAATGATTAAATCACCCGAAGATCAGCAAAAAATATCAGTATTATTAGTTGATGATCACCCTATGGTACAAGACGGCTTAAGTTCATGTTTATCTTACTACCCTGATATCGACGTCATTGGTTCTGCTGAAGATGGCAAAGATGCTCTGCAAAAAGCATTAACATTAATGCCTGATGTTGTTTTGATGGATATAAGCATGCCCAATATGAATGGTATTGATGCAACAGAGATAATTACTGAGCAACTTGCTGATACCAAAGTACTTATTTTTAGTATGCTTGACAGTATTGAGTTTGTTAATAATGCAATACAAGCAGGCGCAGCAGGATATATTTTAAAAGACACAACCTCAGAAGATGTTTACTACGCAATTAAAACAGTCGCCTCAGGTAAAACACACTTCAGCAGCTCGATAACAAAAGCGCTAATAGAAAACCCGGTAAGATTAGAACGCGAAAAGCTAACCACACGAGAGCAAGTTATTTTGTCATACATTGCTCAGGGGCATTCTAGTAAAGAGGTAGCAAAAATTTTAAGTATTAGCTTTCGTACTGTAGAAGCTCATCGCCGTAATATCAAAACAAAACTCAATATCGATACTTTCGCAGGCTTAGTTCGTTATGCAGTAAATCAAGGCCTGATTAAAAGCTAAGCAACTGAGTTTATTTTATAAGTATTCAATCAATATACCGATAAAAACAGCCATACCAACCCAGTGATTATGCAAGAAAGCTTTAAAGCACTGGCTACGTTCTCTATTACTAATCAATAACTGTTGATAGCTAAATAAGCCAGCACAAACCACTAAACTTAACTGATAAGGCCAACCAAACGCTAAAATATCGCCTACCGTAAACAACAAGCCTAAAACAAGTAGCTGTAAAAAACCAATAACACGCTTATCATGCTCGCCAAATAAAATCGCCGTCGATTTTACACCTATTTTTAAATCGTCATCTCTATCCACCATGGCATACATGGTATCGTAAGCGACAGTCCAAAATAAGTTTGCTGCAAATAACAACCATGCAATAAGGGGGACATCTCCTTTTGCTTCCGCAAAAGCCATAATCATGCCCCAGCTAAACGCTGCGCCCAGTACTACTTGTGGCAGCTGAGTATAGCGTTTCATAAATGGGTAAGATGCGGCTAATATCAAAGCAACAACGGATAAATAAATCGTCGGCCAGCTTAAAGTCAACACTAACCCTAAAGCACAGCCAATCAAAACACCAAATAAATTAATGGCTTGTTCTTTAGTCATCAAGCCGGAAATCAATGGACGGTTTTTCGTGCGTTCAACTTTACCATCAACTTTTATATCAGCAATATCATTTATTACGCAACCAGCACTGCGCATAATAAAAACGCCTAGACTAAAAACAATAAGTAAATGAAAACTAGGCCAGCCATCACTCGCAATCCATAAAGCCCAGTAAGTTGGCCACATCAGTAAATAGGTACCAATAGGCTTGTCCATTCGGGTAATTAATTTAATGGCTAACCATTTTTTTTGAAGCGTATTAAGCATAGTCAATTCTTTAATTTACGGCTGATTTTTCAATTTTTTGATAAGCGAATGAACTAGGAAGAAACACCTCTGCAACAACTAAAGGTTTATTTTCCAAAACAAAAATAGAACGTCGTCCCCAAAGTGAATGAGTTACACTCAATTGTAATTGTTGCGCTAATTTACTCACTGAACTATTTGAGTCAAATTGTGCAACTTCAATTGCTTTTCGCTCAAGTGAAGGGTTATTAAATAACACTTGCCCAAGAGATTTTGTACCTAAGTTAGCAAGAGCTTGCTCTGAGCCTGTTAGGCTAGATAACGGTAACAAACTACGGGCAAAAACTTGTGGTTTATCATCGCAATAAAGCAAGACTTCTCGCACGAGTACTTCTTCTCCTGCCGGAATAGTACTTACCGCTTCATCAGGGTGGCATCGTTCAATTTTTTGACCTAATAGCTCAACTCTAAATTGATCACAATGTGTTTTTAATCTTGCTGTTAAGGAGTTAGGATCAAGTAACCAAGATTTCAAATTCTCAAGCTGAGAACATGCATCTGAATTTTGCCAATGGTTTGGCAAAGTAACGGGAAAGAGTAACTGCAAATTCATAACGTAATGTCGAATATCAATAGGGCAAAAATCAGGGGTATAATAGCAGGCTTTACTAAAAAAAAGCATACTCACACCACTTTGTAATAAAAATAATTTAAAATTTTACAAGTAAAATCAAAAAATCAGGTTATGATAAAGCAAGCGTGTTATAACTTTATTTTTCTATTTTTATTTACCTCTCATCAACGATGCAGAAAGTAATAAAAATGAATAATTATATTTTCTTTTAATGGCCCTAAGTTTCTGATGATTAAATATTTAATAATTTTATCTTGTTTTCTTACCTCACTATCCACTAAGGCAAGTGATTATGCTTACTTCGGCTTTGAGCCTGACATTATTACAAACTACGTCGCCTCAAAGAAAAAAATGGGCTATGTGCGTCTTACCGTCGAGTTGATGGTTGAAAGTAGTAATTTAGAGATAGTGGAGCATCATTCGCCATTATTGCGTGACGCTATTGTTGATATTATTGGCAAACAGGCCGAAGCAAAAGTTAAGTCAATTAAAGGCCGTTCAGAAATTCAGTTACTTTGTGAAGAACAAGTAAAAGAACTACTTACTAAAGAAACAGGTCAACCTTTAATAAAGAAATTGTTGTTTACCCAGTGGCTAGATAATTAATCTAGGTAAACCAACTAAATACGCGATGACTTTACGCTAAACACAGCTAATAAACACCCCGAAATCAAACCAAGTAAATGTGCTGTATTAGCTACATTTACTGGTAATACTTCAATAAAGCCTAAGAGTAGCCAAAATAATAAAAAGCCAATAATAGGTTCAGATAAGGAGAGTCCTTTTTCTGGAGCTAAATAACCATACCACCAAACAAAGCCAACTAAAGCGTATACCACGCCAGACAAGCCGCCAAAGTTGGCTCCTGAAACTAAAAATTGCCCTAAATTTGAGACAATAGCAGAAATCAGCAATAAGTTAATTAAAGTTCCTTTACCCAACTTTTCTTCAATGCTGCCACCTATTTG
This sequence comes from uncultured Colwellia sp., assembly GCA_964022585.1. Lineage (GTDB taxonomy): Bacteria > Pseudomonadota > Gammaproteobacteria > Enterobacterales > Alteromonadaceae > Colwellia. The sequence goes on along the minus strand of CAXIBS010000001.1, from coordinate 39,086 downwards.
CCACCACCACATTGTATTAAACACAATATGTAACCAAGAAAAATGAAAAAAAGCAGGACCTAATACACGCCACGGTTCGGCAAGAAAGGCATCAAGAGATATGCTAGGGTAAAAACGCAACTCACTAAAAATTGACTGCGCAAACCCTAATTCACTACCAATAAAAACAACCCAGCAAATTGCAAATACTAATAAGGTGACCAACCCTGCATGGGCAAGAAAATTCTCTTTAAAGTTAGCAATAAGTGTTGTATCACTACTATTAAGCTTAACTGTTTCCCCATGTTGCCAAGCAGCTTGTTGGTACTTCTGTTCGAAAGGCGCTTTGATAAAAAGATCAAATTCAGCTTGTGCCTGAGAAAATTTATCTTCTTGGCAATACACCATATGTGCTTGCTCTGATTCACTAACCACTTTTGCTGAAATATCTAATGTAGTTAAGTAGTTAACAAAAAGTAAGGCAATGTTATGTTGTTCAAGTTGTACTAGTAAGTGTAAATTGTGATGTTCGGTCATTAGCGAGATACATTATCTGGATATTGCAGCTGCCATTGTGTAAAACCACCATCAAGAGAATAAACTTCAGTAAAATCTTGGCTAACTAAAAATTGTGCGGCTTGCTGACTAGAGTGCCCATGATAACAACAAACAACAACGGGAGCATCAGGATCAGCATCTCGTAAAAAATCGGCTAAATTCTCATTTGTTAAATGCTGTGCATCAGTAATACGGCCATTCGCAAAGGATGTCGCATCACGAATATCTACTATTACATGTGTTTTATCATTGAGTACCTCTGCCAAGCCCTCAACTTGCATATGCATAAAGCTTTCTTCGTTTGAAACACCGTTACTAGTCATTACCTACCTTACTCCCAATTTAAAATTACTTTACCTGAATGCCCTGATCTCATGACATCAAAGCCTTGTTGAAAATCGTCAATACTATATTGATGGGTGATAATAGGTGACAAATCAAGACCTGATTGAATTAAACTAGCCATTTTATACCAAGTTTCAAACATTTCACGGCCATAAATACCTTTTATAGTTAAGCCTTTGAAAATGATATGGCTCCAATCAATCGCCATTTCTTTGCCTGGAATACCCAGCATAGCGATTTTACCACCATTATTCATATTGTCTAACATACTCGTAAATGCTATTGGCACGCCTGACATCTCTAAGCCAACATCAAAGCCTTCAGTCATGCCTAGTTCAGTCATAACATCGGTTAAATTTTCTTTTGACACATCAACCGCGCGAGTTACGCCCATTTTTCTTGCAAGATCCAAACGGTAATCATTAATATCAGTAATGACCACATGGCGAGCACCCACATGCTTTGCTACAGCTGCTGCCATTATACCTATAGGTCCTGCGCCAGTTATCAGCACATCCTCACCCACTAAATCAAATGATAAAGCCGTATGAACTGCATTACCAAAAGGGTCAAAAATAGCAGCTAAGTCATCAGAAATTTCACTCGGTAATTTAAAGGCATTATAAGCAGGAATCACCAAGTACTCAGCAAAAGCACCTGCTCTGTTTACTCCTACACCAACAGTATTACGACATAAGTGTGTTCTACCACCACGGCAATTACGGCAATGACCGCAGGTAATATGTCCTTCGCCCGAGACCCTATCACCTAAAGAAAAACCTTTCACTTCTTGTCCGATACCAACAACTTCACCGGCATATTCATGACCAACAACCATAGGGACAGGTATGGTTTTTTGAGACCATTCATCCCAGTTATAAATGTGAATATCTGTTCCACAAATCGCAGTTTTTTTAATTTTTATTAACAGATCATTATGACCTACTTGTGGTTTATCTGTTTCAGTTAACCAAATACCCTGCTCTGGTTTTATTTTTGATAATGACTTCATATTAACTTAATCTCTTTGCTGCTATCAGGCGAATAACGGATGATGTTTTATAGGTTACTCAGAAACATCTGTTGGAATAACATTCATTGCTTTACCAATTTTGGTAAAAGCAGCGATGGCCTGATCTAGCTGTACTTTTGTGTGTGCAGCTGAAATTTGTGTTCGAATTCTTGCTTGCCCTTTTGGTACAACAGGAAAAGAAAAGCCAATAACGTAGATACCTTCAGCCAACAATTTATCTGCCATATCACTGGCAACTTGAGCATCACCTAACATTACGGGAACAATGGCATGATTAGCACCAGCACAAATAAAGCCTGCTGCTTCCATATTACGGCGAAAATAAGCAGTATTCTCTTTCAAGGTTTGGCGTAAGTCGTCACCGTCAGCCAACAGTTTCAGTACTCGCAATGAAGCATTAACAATGGAAGGAGCCAATGAGTTAGAAAATAAATATGGGCGTGAACGTTGACGTAACCATTCAATGACTTCTTTTTTAGCCGAAGTATAACCACCTGATGCCCCCCCCATAGCTTTGCCCAATGTACCAGTGATAATATCAACACGGCCCATTACATCACAAAACTCATGACTACCGCGGCCTTGTTCACCAACAAAGCCAACAGCGTGAGAATCATCAACCATCACCATTGCATTGTATTTATCAGCTAAATCACAAACACCTTTAAGGTTGGCAATAACGCCATCCATCGAAAATACACCGTCTGTAGCAATCAGTTTAAAGCGGGCTCCAGCTTCATCTGCTGCAATAAGGTTTTGTTCTAATGCTGCCATGTCATTATTAGCATAACGATAGCGCTTAGCTTTACATAAACGTACACCATCAATAATAGAAGCATGGTTTAACGCATCACTAATAATAGCGTCTTCATCTGTTAATAGGGTTTCAAATAAGCCGGCATTAGCGTCAAAGCATGATGAATATAAAATAGTGTCTTCCATACCTAAGAATGAACTAATACCTTGCTCTAGCGCCTTGTGAATATCTTGCGTACCACAAATAAAACGTACTGAGGCCATGCCAAAGCCATGTTCATCTAAGCCTGCTTTTGCTGCTGAAATTAATTCAGGATGATTAGCTAGCCCTAAATAATTGTTAGCACAAAAGTTAATAACTTTTTCACCGCTGTTTACGGCTATTTGGGCCTGCTGCGCTGTAGTGATAACCCGCTCAGCCTTATATAGCCCCTCAGATTTAACTTGATTTATTTGTTCTTGAAGATTTTGATAGAAAGTTTCTGATTTATTTTCTGACATAAGGCCCTCTACGTTAAGTAGATTGATGAAAAGTAATACAGACTATTGTACTCATTTAATCAAATTCGCCTAGTTAACACCTCAAACCTAATTTTGTAAAAAATATTATTTTGTAAAATTATTGTTACTATGTAGTTGTAATTTATTTACTCACGTTGAACTGAACCCAGTGAGCAATATCTCCAACCAATGTTTTTTTACTCATTACAAGAGAGTAATTATAACGCTCGCCTTTGAATATTTGCATTTTAGATTTTTTTGAGCCATTCCAAGCAAAAAGATCTTGTGCCGATAGATAGCTATTAGAATGAAGTGATGATGTAATAAAATAACTAGGAATATCTATTAAGTTTTTATATCGCTCTTTATCAGCATAAGTAACACGCGGTGTAATCATAACAATAGAGTTCAATAGTATTTTCTCTGCAAGCTCAATACCATAGGCAGAACTACAGCCACTCGTCACAATAGCAATCCCCTTACTTGGGTCAACTTTTGTTTGTAAATATTGATAAGCTGATATCAAATCTTCTTGCCAGTAACTTGTCAGTAATGCCATTTCACTTTGGTATTCAACAATGCTTTTTGCTCTCTTTTTAATATTCGCTCTTGAATATGCTGGAGAAACGCTGTCCCCATAACCTCTTAAATCAAGGGCTAATGTATGAAGTCCCTGTTGAGAAAGCGCATTTGCCAACAGACGATATCGACTTCTATCACTTTTACAGTCATGTAAAACAATAACGCCACCAGATTTTTTCTCCCCTATATAATAATCTCCTGCAAGCAAAAAATTATCATCTGTTCTTGCCTTAAACTTTACTGGTTGTGCTTTAGTTATCGATGCGGACGCTTTCTCATCACTATGTGCACTAAAAGATAATAAAAAACTTAACACCACCATTGAAGCGCTTAACAATGATAGAACATATTTTATTGTGTGTTGGCTAAGTATATTCATGAGTATTAATAGGTATTTAATCAAAGTAAGGTATAATCTATCATAAACTTACTATAGAAAAACTTATGATTGCGCTACTCATATACAGAATAGTATTACTATTATTTTTACCTATTGTATTATTGGCTTTATTAATTCGTTCAATTAGTAACTCACAATATCGGCAACGACTCAGTGAGCGCTTAGGTTTTATACCCAAGTCCTATAAAAAAAATGGCATCATTGTTCACGCGGCAAGTGTTGGTGAAGTTATAGCATTAACACCGCTTATTGAACAATTACTAAAGACTTACCCCGAATTACCAATCACCTTAACCACTTTTACACCGACAGGTTCAGCGCAGGTAAAAAAGCAATTTTCATCACGTGTTCAACATTGTTTTTTACCATTAGATATACTTCCTTGTACTCAACTATTTTTAGCACGCTTACAGCCACAGTTAATGATTTTTATGGAAACAGAGTTGTGGCCAAATCTAATCAACCAGTGTGCTAATAAGCAGATAAAACTGCTATTAATTAACGGGCGTTTATCAGCAAACTCGATGAAAAGTTACAAAAAAATAGGCTCATTAATCACGCCTGCAATCAATCAATTTGATAAAATTTTCTGTCAAAGCCCTGACAATCTGACAAATTTCCTGCGATTAGGCGCACACAATAAGCGATGTAGTGTGTCAGGCAATCTTAAGTTTGATATCAGTATTAATACCACTGTATTAGAAAAACAAGCTCAATTAACAAGTTTACTGCCTAAAAATAGACAGCTTTGGTTAGTTGCAAGTACTCATCAAGGGGATGAGGAAATAGCATTAACTGCATTTAATCAGGTCAAAGCTCTGTTTCCATCATTACTTTTAGTTCTTGTACCTCGACATCCAGAACGCTTTAATACGGTAGAAAAACTTTGTATTGAGCATGATTTCACACTAATTAAGCGAAGTGAAAATATACCGGTAGATTCACAAGATATTTGGCTACTTGATACCTTAGGTGAACTGATGGCTGCTTATTCCCTCGCAGATATTGTTACCATGGGAGGCAGTTTCAGCCACATTGGCGGGCACAACCCACTAGAGCCAGCACTATTTAAGAAGCCTATCATCGTTGGTAGTGATATGAGCAACTTCACTGAAATATTAAAACAGTTAAAAAAGCTTAGAGGTATAGAGCAATTGCCTGTAGAAAAAACCAATACAGAACAATCAGTAGCACTAGCCAGAATAGTGATGAGTTTACTTCAGGATACCAAAAGAGCCGCGATATTGGGCGAACAAGCACACCAAGTTGTTATGAATAACCAAGGCGCAAGTGATCGTACGTTGTCACAAATACAGGAACTTCTGTCATGAATTTTGGTTCAGCAATAAAAATTATTCAAGAAGGAAATAGTTACTGCCTTGTTGACAGTAGCGAAATAGAGTCATTTACTCCAAATATGCTTGATGCACATTATTGGCAGGAAAAAAATGCGGTTACTGGCTCTGCACAAGGTCGTGGTACTACTTGGTTTGTAGAGCATGCTTGTAAATTAACGGCTGAAAAAAAACAGTGGGTATTACGTCATTATTATCGCGGTGGCTTAATAGGTAAAATTATCAACGACAGCTATTTATTTACGTCAAATAATAAAACTAGAGCAGCTTGTGAGTTTTCCTTATTAGATTACATGCAACAGTTAGCATTACCTGCGCCAAAGCCTATTGCTTGTCGTGTTATTCGCCATGGGCTATTTTACACTGCTGACTTATTAAGTTCTCGTATTGAAAGTGCACAAGATTTAGTCGCACTATTATCAACCAAGTCATTATCACCTAAGTTATGGGAAAAAGTTGGTGTCACCATAAAACGGTTTCACGATAACAATATTTATCACCATGACTTAAATGCACATAACATTTTAGTAGATGAGGATGATGTCGTTTATTTAATTGACTTTGACCGTGGTGAAGTCAGAAAGAATAACCAAGAAACGTGGCAACAAGCCAATATGGCAAGGTTACAGCGGTCTTTTTTAAAGGAACAAACTAAACTACCTACATTTCATTGGCAAGATGATAATTGGCAGCAACTCCTTGTGGGCTACAATAAAAAATAGCTGATATTAGTTACTTAATGCTACCACTTTAACAAATATTAGGTAGTGCCTATCGCATCTTGGTAACGCTGTTGGTACATATCTCGTGCTTTAAGTAATTCTGGTAGAGCTTTATCGGTAGTGTATGGACGTAAAATAACTAATATTTTCAATACACCTTGATAAAATACAGAGTCATTAATTTCATTGACGATATTCTGTGTTTGATAGAAGCTCAACCAAAAGGTATTAGCAAGCCGTAAAAGACTCACCATATCTGCCAATTCTTCATCTTCAAATTTTATAATATTTTCGCTACGAAGTGATAGTAGTAGTTCGCTAACCCGCTTTGCAATTGCCTGTTGCACTTCTACATATTTTTCACGAAGGTTGGGATTGTTATCAAGTAATACTGGCAAGTTGCTATAAAAGAAACGAAATTTCATCGTCATTTGAATTACAGCATCCATATATAAAATAATGGTATCAAGTGGCTTAATTTCACTACTTACTTTTGGAAAAGTCTCAAGGAGTAAATTACCGGCGTACTCTTCGTAAATAGACAAAATAATGTCTTCTTTATTACGAAAATGATAATACAAATTACCAGGGCTTATACTTAAATGTGCGGCGATATGATTAGTAGTAACATTTCGCTCTCCTTGCTCATTAAACAATGTAATACTCGCCTGAATTATCTTATCACGGGTCTTCATACTTCTATTCCGTTGATGATTATATCCAAACAAACTCAACAGAAGAATTTACTTGAATATAATTTGAAAATGAATCAATTATAAGTTTTCTTATCATACTACCAAAATTCACTCGATTTAAAGTGTTTTTTGAGTAAATACTTTAACATTTAGTGATTATTTATAATGTCTCTCTATGTCAAAAAATTCTCTAAGCTATTACAATGGCAACAAGAGCAACAAAATCCCCGAGGTTAGCGCATAACTTATGAGTATAAGAGCAATTTATCCTGGTACTTTTGATCCTGTCACGAATGGTCATTCCGATTTAATAATTAGAGCTAGTCGCTTATTTAGTGAAGTCATAGTTGGTGTCGCTTCAAGCCCAAGTAAAAAACCTCGTTTCTCTCTTGAGCATCGAGTGGAAATGATTAAAGAAATTACTTCTGAGTTAGACAATGTCAAAGTTGTTGGATTTAGTGGTCTATTAATTGATTTTGCTAAACATCATGAGGCAAAAGTATTAATACGTGGTTTACGTGCGGTATCTGATTTTGAATATGAATTTCAATTAGCCAACATGAATCGACAGTTATCTCCTGACTTAGAAAGTGTTTTTCTAACACCTTCTGAAGGTAATTCTTTTATCTCATCAACCTTAGTAAAAGAAGTTTCTCTACATAAAGGTGATGTCAGTAAATTTGTTCACCCTATCGTTAAAGCGGCGCTCGATCCAAAGTAGCCTAATATCAAATTAATTAAATTAGTATCGTTAACTAATTTTTTTGGCAATCAGGACAATACACAGAACTTCGACCTGATTGCTTTATCTCCAACAATGTTGTTTTGCAAGACAAACAATCTTCACCTGCCCGACCGTAAACATTCAGTGATTGTGCAAAATACCCTGGACGGCCATCGGCTTGTGTAAAATCTTTCAGTGTTGTACCACCTTGCTCAATAGCAGCACGCAAAACTTGTTTAATAATATCCGTTAATTTATTAAAACGTTGTTCGCTAATTTCTCCTACTTTCGCTGTAGGTGATATTCCGGCTTGAAATAAAGCCTCATTGGCATAAATGTTACCTATGCCAACAACGATATGATTATTCATGAGGAAAGTTTTAATTGGTACTTTTCTATTTCTAGACTTAGCAAACAAATATCCATGACTAAAATCTTCACTTAATGGCTCAGGGCCAAGCTTACTTAATAAGCCTTGGGCATCCTCGTGGTTTGCGAGCCATAGCACAGCACCAAAGCGGCGCGGATCATTTAAACGTAAGGCTGTGCCATTAACAAAAACTAAATCAAAATGATCATGTTTTGCTACTGGCGTATCTTTATCAATCACGCGAATAGTGCCCGACATACCTAAATGTAAAAGCAAAGTGCCTGTATCAAAACGTACCAACAAATATTTTGCTCTTCGATCGACAGTAATCACACGTTGACCAACAATACTCTGTACTTCTTTCGGAATAGGCCAGCGTAGTCGAGCATTTCGCACTATCACCTGACTCACTTCATTATTAACAATGTGAGGGCTAATGCCCAAACGGCAGACTTCTACTTCAGGTAACTCAGGCATAATGATTACTTATTGATTAGGAATTAATTGATGAGAAACAGCTTTAGGTAAAGCTAACCACAATTGCTTTTGTGAATTAAACACTAATAATTGATCAACCAGTGGATACAATAAATAAACAAGTTCGTTTTCACTTGTCGCGGTATTGATTAAGACTTCAATAGCTTTCATACCCTCTACTTCAATATTATCAGCTTGAACTAAACCCATAGTCTGCTGCCATGTAAATATCATTTGATCAATTTGTTGGTTGCTTAAATCAAGCAGAACACCTTGACTGGTCATTTGCCATGCTTTTCCAATACGTTCAAAGGCTAGCTGTCGATTATCAGAAAAGTTTATCTTTAACGTTAAAACAATACTATGCTCAGGCAGAAGGGAAGCATCATTATCATGCTCCTCATCAGGGAATAAACGATCGTTAGTGGCATTAATAAGTAAAATAATGGTCATTACTGAAAAAATAATGACATTATTCCAAGCAGTACGAGATAGTTTCATAAGTTAATAGGCTTAGCGTAGATAAGTGAACTTCAGCAATACTTTCTTATCATACTGAATTTTTGGCAATAAAAAACCCGGTAAAGACCGGGTTTTTAATAAAAGCTAATATTAATTACTTAATTTTAGCTTCTTTATAGATTACGTGCTTGCGAGCTTTTGGATCAAATTTTTTGATTTCCATTTTCTCTGGCATAGTCTTTTTATTCTTATCAGTAGTATAAAAATGACCAGTACCGGCACTAGAAACTAAACGAATTTTATCACGCATAATAATTCCTTAATTATTTCAAAGTTAACGCTAGGTTAAACTTTTTCGCCACGGGCACGGATATCAGTTAATACTGCATCAATACCTTTTTTATCGATAATACGCATTCCTTTCGGAGTTAAACGTAATTTAACGAAACGATTTTCACTCTCTACCCAAAAACGGTGAGATTGAAGGTTAGGTAAAAAACGACGACGAGTCGCGTTTCTTGCGTGAGAACGGTTGTTCCCTACGACTGGTTTCTTGCCTGTTACTTGGCAAACTTTAGACATTTGAGTCACTCCAAAATTAATTTCAGCTCGAGCTATATTTCCCCAAGACCGTCGCCTTAGGATCCTGAAAAAGGTGGCATATTATAGAGAAACTGAATTGTGAATGCTAGTCCTAAGCGAAAAAAGCTAACAAAAAGACTAAAAATTAATTTTAATCTTTATAAATCAGTTAATTATAGTAAATACGAAGCTATATTAATCACTATGATAGGTTATTAATTAATACATTTACTGTATTTTTTGTTTGATCTCTCAACAAATGAATGAAAAAAAGCTCAAATCAATCAACATCAGATTCAAATAATTTTTTAATTTGATCTTCCTGTTCTTTGTTAGAGAGTTCATCAATTAAAATACGAATGATATGAGATTTAGCTAAATCTGTATCTTCAGATAACTCTTTTAGTTGCTCTATCGTGTTTTCACTTAACGTAAATGTTGCACGCCTAAAAGGTTTATGTTTTTCACTGGACAACTTTTTACGTTCAATTAAAAGTTTAGCATCATGTATCGCCTGCTTTAGATTCATTTTGCCATGATGAGTATTACTCACAATTTGCGGAGAACCTTTCGCATAGTTATCAGCATCAGCAATAAATTCATCAACGGTAAAATGTTCTTTAACATTTTCTTTAGAATCTTGCCTATCTTTGCTTTTCTTTAAATCAGTTAAACTCATGAGCATTATCCGGTTTCATTGCCATTAGCTCTTCAGCTATAGCTATCATTTCGACAGCAGCTTTACCTTCTGGGTCTATTTCTATAACTGATGATCCTAGCTCTTCACTGTCATCATAAACATTACGATTATAAGTTATAGCATTTAGAACATTGATGCCAAACGAAGTACAAACATCTTTAGCCTCTAAAATTCTACGAGCTTGATTAGGTAATGATGGGCATTGAGTCATAACAAAAGATGCTAGCATTTTTGGATTGACCATTTTACAAGTACTGAGCATATCTTCCATATGAGGTACTGTTTTTAAATCTCGTCGTTTTGGCCTTAATGGAATAACTACATGATCTGCAACTGACATTGCTGCACGTAGTGCTAAGTTATCTTGTCCGCCACAATCAACAATAACATAATCATAATGCTGAGCTAAGCTGAGTAAGTCATTGCGAATTTTACCATAGAGTTGAATACAATTAATTGCTGGAAGCGAAGGGTCACTATTTCGAGCCTGTATCCAATCTGATGTAGTACGTTGTGGATCGCAATCAACCATCAACACAATGGCCTTTTTATTTCGAGCAAAATAGACTGCTAAATTTTGTGCCAGGCAACTTTTACCACTACCACCTTTTTCACCACCCACTAATATCATCATATCTTTTTCTTCCTAAATATAACCTAGCGCCTTGAGTACATTCGATAACTAGGTCAAATATCATTATAGTCCAATGTTAATAAAAAATTTTACTTGTCTTTTTTATCAGTAATTAAGTAGCTTTATCCAAAACTAAAGCTATCTCAAACCAACCTGTATCTTGCTTAATACAGCGTAAGACTTTGCCGTATAATTTTTGATTATTCGCCGATGCTGATTTAAAAACAACAGTTACAACTGTTTGTACTGGTAAAGCAATATCACAATCAAGCTTCAAGCCACCTCGTGCAAAATCTAAACAGACTATTTTTTTACTTTTCTCTTGTCCGTCTTCATCTTTCCAAATGATATCTACAAGCTCCTTTTCCATATCTAAACGAAATGAACTACGGCGCTCCGGCGCATCAAAACGGTTGTCAATCATAAGAGGATCCTTTTACTTCTCTAGATATTTAATATCTATTAAAAATAACTGGCATTGTACAATTTATCAACATAAATCATTTATCTACAATAAAAATCAAGTAAGTTCTCCATGTTCTGCAAAAGAATAACAATGAGGTCCTGCAATAATCATGTGATCTAATACTCGAATATCAACCAACTGTAATGCTTGCTCTAATTTTTTGGTTATCTGCTTATCTGCAATACTTGCCTCAGCGACTCCTGAAGGATGATTATGGGCCAGAATAACCGCTGCAGCACGATGTTTTAGTGCCTGTTCCACAACAACTCTAGGATACACTGCAGCGGCGTTGAGGGTACCAAAAAATAATCGCTCAAAAGTTAAAACTTGATGTTGATTATCTAGAAACAAAACAGCAAATACTTCTCTTGTTTCATGGCGAAGTTCACTAATTAAATAACTTCTCGTTGCTTGTGATGACGTAAGCGCACTCCCTTGTTGAACAAGCTCTTCAGCTAAATAACGTTTTGACATCTCTAAGCAAGCTTGAAGTTGAACATATTTGGCGCTACCTAATCCGTATTGCTGGCAAAATTCGTTTTTACTGGCACTAAAAATACTAGCTAAACTGCCAAAGTCTAATAGTAGACGTCTTGATAAATCTACAACGTTACAGCCTTTTACTCCTGTTCTTAAAAAAATAGCTAATAACTCAGCATCACTTAAGCTATTAGCACCTAATTTGAGTAACTTTTCACGAGGGCGTTCTTCACATGGCCAATTTTTCAACGTTTTATTTTCATACTCCATTTTATTCAACAAATCAGGTTTACACATAGTCAGCTTCCTTGCGTTTAAATTCGTGTTTTCTGTTTTTCAATATTCACAATAAATGCTATCGTATTGACAATATTCATAAGTTTAAGATTAGCAGATTATGCAAGTTCTTCAGGACAAAAAAATTGTTCTTGGTGTTAGTGGTGGTATAGCCGCTTATAAAATTCCAGAATTAGTACGTAGATTAAAAGATCAAGGTGCTGACGTGCGTGTTGTCATGACAGAAGGCGCCAAGGCATTTATCACACCGTTAACTTTACAAGCCGTATCAGGAAATGCTGTTGCGGATAGTTTACTTGATACCGAAGCTGAACTTGCTATGGGACATATTGAGCTAGCAAAGTGGGCTGATTTAATCATTATAGCTCCTGCTACGGCAGATATTATTGCGCGTATTACTGCTGGTATTGCAAATGACTTGCTAAGCACATTATGTTTAGCAACAAGTGCTCCTATCGCCCTTGCTCCTGCAATGAATCAGCAGATGTGGCATGCTGTCGCTACCCAAGCTAATGTTGCGACACTCATTGAACGAGGTTACCACCTTTGGGGACCAGGCAGTGGTGAGCAAGCCTGTGGAGATATTGGCTTAGGTCGTATGCTAGACGTTAGTGATTTAGTTAATTTAAGTAATGATTTTTTTGCTGATAAATACTTACAAGGTCAACACTGGGTCATAACAGCAGGACCAACTCGAGAAGCTATAGATCCCGTACGTTATATTTCAAATCATAGCTCAGGAAAAATGGGGTACTCTATAGCACAAGCAGCTTTACGCGCAGGTGCAGAAGTAACGTTAATTTCAGGCCCTGTATCCATTGAGCCTCCTATTGGCTGTCACTTAGTCCCCGTTATCAGCGCTGATGAAATGCATCAGCAAGCTCTTAACAAAGCAAAAACATGTACTACTTTTGTTGCTTGTGCGGCAGTAGCCGACTATCGTGTTGCTCAGGTTGCAGAACAAAAAATCAAAAAAACAAATGATGCGATGCAACTTGAGTTAGTTAAAAATCATGATATTGTTGCCGATGTTGCCAGTTTAACTGACAAACCTTTTATTGTAGGTTTTGCTGCTGAAACACAAGATGTAGAGCAGTATGCACGCGGAAAATTAATTCGTAAGAACCTGGATCTAATTGCTGCAAATGATGTTGCAAAAGAGGGACAGGGTTTTAACAGTGAAAATAATGCGTTAACCTTATTTAGTGCTATTGATAAAACTGAGATACCCCTAGCGAATAAGCAAGTTATTGCTAAAAAGTTAGTTTCTTTAATTAATCAATATTATATTGCAAAGCAGAACTAAATTTACACACAAGATTCAACAGATCCTTATATACGTTAATATTTACTAAATAGAGAACATCTTACTATGCCCGTTAGCTCTAAAAGCACACAAAAAACAGCACAAAAGGTTAATCGTAAACAACAAATTTTAGAATGCTTAGCGCTCATGCTGGAATCAAGTCCAGGCCAACGAATTACTACCGCAAAATTAGCTGCGAAAGTAGGCGTATCAGAAGCAGCCTTATATCGCCACTTCCCATCTAAAGCACGTATGTTTGAAGGCTTAATTGATTTCATTGAAGAATCAATTTTCTCTCGTATTAATTTAATTTTAGCGGATCATAAAGAAACGTTAGTACGTTGCCACCACATACTACATGTATTATTAGTTTTTGCTGAGCGTAACCCGGGTATCTGCCGCATTTTATCAGGAGATGCATTGATGGGTGAAAATGAACGACTTCATAATAGGGTACATCAGTTATTTGAAAAGCTTGAATCTCAGTTTAAGCAAGTCTTACGTGAGCGCAAACTACGTGAGGGCAAAACTTTTAGTATTAGTGAACAAGCACTCGCCAATATTTTAGTGTCTTTTGCTGAAGGTAAAATTTGTCAATATGTTCGTTCTGGTTTTGATAAAAAACCCAGTAGTGACTTTAATGAACAGTGGCAATTTTTAATGGCTAGCAAATAATATAGACATGTCATTAAACACTAAAAATATACTTTCATTGCCGGACTTACGTCCAACCTATAATAAAGAGATTTTCATATGAGCACATTATCACAACTTAAACCGGCGAGCCTTTGGCAGTTATTTGAAAAAATTTGCAGTATTCCTCACCCCTCTAAACATGAACAAAAAATTTCTCTTTGGATTCAGTCATGGGCAACTGAGCTAGGCTTATCTGTAAAAGAAGATGCTGTAGGTAATTTATTTATTAAAAAACCTGCAACTCAGGGAATGGAAGATCGCAAGGGAATAATTTTACAAGCCCATATGGACATGGTTCCACAAAAAAATAACGACACTAACCATGATTTTACAACAGATCCTATACGCCCTTATATTATTAGTGAAAGCGATGGTGACTGGGTAACGGCAGATGGTACTACATTAGGCGCTGACAATGGTGTTGGCTTAGCTTCTGCTCTTGCTGTGTTAGCAAGTAATGATATTCCTCATGGCCCTATTGAAGTACTCGTTACTATTGATGAAGAAGCAGGAATGAGTGGCGCATTTGGATTAGAAGCAGGGTGGCTAGACGGTGACATTTTAATTAACACTGATTCAGAGCAAGAAGGCGAAGTGTATATGGGGTGTGCTGGCGGTATTGATGGCTCAGCTACTTTCCCTTTGCAGTTTGAAGATGTGCCAGAAAATTACCAAGCCTTTAATTTATCAATTTCAGGATTAAAAGGCGGTCACTCAGGTGTTGATATTCACACAGGTCGCGCCAATGCTAATAAGTTATTAGTTCGATTTTTACTCGATGCCAGTAATCAATTTGATATTCGCTTAACTGAGCTCAATGGTGGCAGCTTACGTAATGCAATTCCACGTGAAGCAAATGCTAGCTTTGTTGTTGATAAAAATAAAATAGAATCATTAAAGGCGTCACTAGCGCTTTACTTATCAACAATAAAAGCTAATTTAAGTGCGATTGAAACTGATATTGACATGTTACTAATTTCACCAGAAGATTTTGAACAATGTTGGGATAGCACCACACAGAATAATATTTTACGTGGACTAAATGCGTGCCCTAACGGTGTTATTCGAATGAGTGATGACATTGAGGGAATTGTAGAAAGCTCACTAAATGTTGGTGTTATTCAAACCCGTGGCAAAAACCTCAATGCTCTAGTACTAATTCGTAGTTTGCATGATGATGGTCGCCTAGAAACTCAACGTACAGTTCAGTCTGTATTTGAATTAGCTGGCGCTGACATAAAATTTAGTGGTGCTTACCCCGGTTGGAAGCCTGATACCGACTCTCCAATAATGCAAACAGTATGTGACACTTATCAAACACTTTTTGGTAAAACTCCAGCGGTTATGGTTATTCATGCAGGTCTAGAATGCGGGTTATTTAAAACTGCTTATCCTCATTGGGATATGGTTTCAATTGGGCCAACAATTAAATTTCCTCATTCACCCGATGAGAAAATAGAAATAGCTACCGTTATACAATATTGGCAATTACTCACAGCAGTACTCGCAAAAGCGCCAAAAAAATAAACAATTATAATGAGCATGAATAGCAGATAAAAGACAAGTCCGATTGGTTATCTGCTATTATTCCGTTAGACTGACTAAATAACTTCTGAGGAAATATTTTATGATTCAGCCACAAAAAATTATAATAGCTGATGATCACCCTTTATTTAGACAAGCGTTATTAGGTACATTAAAACCTAAGCTAAGTTATACAAACTGGCTTGAAGCACAGACAATTTCTGAACTTGAACAACAATTACAAGATAATAGTGATAGCGATCTTTTATTACTCGATTTAAATATTCCTGGTGCACATGGCTTTAGTACACTTATTCATGTACGAAATCATTATCCTCAAATACCTGTTGTTGTTATTTCAGCGCATGAAGATCATGTGACGATTAGCAAAGCAATGAGTTACGGAGCGGCTGGTTTTGTGCCGAAATCAACACCTGTTGATGATATTTTTTCAGCGATTATGACGGTGCTTTCTGGTGATATTTGGCTACCTACACTATTTCAAAACAGCCAAGAAGATCATGAAAACAGTGATATAGCAGCACGTGTAGCCAGCTTAACTCAACAACAATATCGTATATTAATGATGTTTGCTCAAGGGTTACTCAATAAACAAATTGCTTATGATTTACATGTATCAGAAGCCACCATCAAAGCTCATGCCACGGCGATATTTCGTAAGCTAAATGTACGCAATAGAACACAAGCAGTTATTGCAATCGCACAATTAGATTTAACAGAAACAGAATTTAAGTAAGCTTAAAATTATTTTAGGCGTAAAATTTATTACGCCACTGTTATTGATAATTAATAACCATAATCTTCTTGTAGTTTTTGCGCTAATTTAGCACTCATCATTGCTCTAAGCACAGCAGGTTTAACTAGCTTGCGAATATAACCAACATCAGCCTGTTTTGCCTTATTTTCAATACCCTGCTCTGTAGTTGCAGTAATTAAAATAGCAGGAATATAGGTACTACACTCACTTCTTAGGTCAGCAATTAACGTTAACCCATCTGCTTGTTGTCCAGCAGGTAAACTTGCATCATAGCCCAATTGATAATCAACTAATAAAATATCAATTTCATTTTTATGATTTGCAAATTCATTTAGTGCTGTCTCGCGAGAGTCTGCAGCAAAAATATTACATTGCCATGCTGACAATAGCTCCACCATGCCACTTAATACATCAGGATCATTATCAATGCATAACACGGTGATATCTTTAAATCCCATACTCATTACAGGTGCTGCAACTCGCGGCTGTGTCCGCAATTGTGTAGCTTTTTCAACAGCAATAGAAAATTTACATCCCTGCGTCTCTCTTGACTGCAAGCTTAAGGAATGCCCCAGCAAATGTACTAGCGATTGAGTAATATTTAAGCCTAAACCTAATCCAGCTCCTGATTGGCTATTCGGTGTATCTAACTGAGTAAATTGCTCAAAAACTACACCTTGCTTTTCTAAAGGAATGCCAGGACCATTATCTAATATTTGAATCAAAACTTGCCCGTTAGCAACACGCGCCCCAAGTAATACTTTACCAGGGCTAGCATAGCGGAATGCATTGCCTACTAAGTTTTGAATAATACGCCTTAATAAATGTTGATCCGACTTAATCCATAATTTAGTTTTTACTAGTCTAAACTCAACCTGTTGTTCAATCGCTAATGCAGAAAATTCTTGCGCTAAATTTTCAAATAAATCATTTAAAGAAAACACTTCAACTTGCGGCTTTATGTTACCGCTTTCTAGGCGGGCTATTTCTGCTAAATCGGCCAATAAGTCGTTCGCCGCTTTAAGGGATCTATCAATATTATCAACTTGCCTTTGCTGCTCTGTTGATAAATTTTGCTGTTCTGTTAATGCCGATGTAAATAAACGAGCGGCTTCTAACGGTTGCATTAAGTCATGACTACAAGCTTTCAAGTATTGGCTTTTTTTAATATGAGCTTGTTCTGCTTTTTCATGTGCTTTTGCTAAAGCTTCGTTCGTTTTAGCTAAGGTCAAAGTACGCTCATAAACTCGTGTTTCTAGATCTAAATTAGCTTCTTTTAACACCTGCTCTGCTTGACGATAAGCAGTGATATCTGAAAACAGCATAACAAAGCCCCCACCTGGCAATGGGTTACCTTCAATTCGAACAGTTTGTCCGTTAGCTTGTTGACGCTCTGAACTATGTGGACTACCTTTACGCAAGTACTCTAAGCGTCTAAAGACTTGATTATCAATATCCCCTGCACCACAAAATCCCCCTTCAACATTATGACGAATAAGTGACTCAACAGGACAGCCGACATAAACAAGCTCAGGAGGGAAGTCAAATAAGTCCAAATACTTTTTATTCCAAGCAACAAGCTTCAAGTTTTCATCAACAATAGAAATACCTTCACTTGCATTTTCTATTGCGCTTTGTAATAAGTTTTGCGAAAACTGCTGCCTTTGACTTGATGCATCTTCCACTAATACAGCCAGTTCATCTAGTGCTATATCTCTACCATCAAGTGCAGAAGATAATACCAACCGCGCCGATGATGCCCCCATAACCATAGCTAAAGTGTTTTCAGTATGTTGCAGTAATAGCTGATTATAGGTCGCATTACCTAACTGCTTTTTATTGTTAGATGACAGAAACAGACTAAAACTAGTTTTAGCCTTAGACTCCCCGACAAAACGTGAAGCGAGTAATTCTAATTCATTGACATCAAGCTGACGTTTCTTTTCAACTTTTAATAAAGAAGGTGATTGCCACTCTAAAAATAATGATGCCTGCACTCGCTCTTGTACACTTTGACGGCTAATTTGTGATAGCGCCCACATGACAATAATATTTGCGGCTAAACTAAATAAAGTTGCCGTGGTTTTAGCGGGTAAAATGCCTTCTGCAAAAGGAGATGCATACAAGCCAAATTGAGGTAAAAAGTTTAAACTCAACCACAGGATAAACCCTATTAATATGCCAGCATAAACGCCCATTAAACTGGCTCTTCGCCAATAAAAAGCAACAACTAATGCAGGGGTAAGCTGGGCAAAGGCCCCAAAAGCAACCTCTCCGAGTGAAGATAAAGTATCAGGTGACGCCATAATAAACACGCCATACCCAGAAATAATAACAAAAAATATTAGTAACTTACGAATATTTAATAAACGTTGCCTGAAGTTATCATAATTAGTTTGTGCTACTTTTTGCTGACGATAAAGTAACGGGAAAACGATTTCATTACTCAACATAGTACTTAGTGCCAGAGCAGATATAATTACCATAGAGCTTGCTGCCGAAACCGCACCTAAGAATGTAAATAGGGTTAACCAAGTTTGCCCTCCAACACCCGGTAAAAATAGTACATAGGCATCAGAAGGAACACTATCCCCTAATAACAGTTGTCCTGCCAAGCCCAAAGGTGCAGCAAAAAAAGCAAAAACTAGAATATATAATGGGAATACACGACGAGCCAACCAAGTATCTTTTTGATCTTTTAACTCAACAACCATCACCTGAAATTGCCTTGGCAGTGATAAAAATGCCGCCATAACAATCACTAGCATAGCGAGCATTGCACTAATGTTGTCAGCATTCATTTGCTGTTCAAACTTTAAAGCTGCGCCCGTTTGCTCCCATAAATCTACTGGAGAATCAAATAACGAAAAACAAACAAAAAGCCCGACAGCAAGAAAAGCTATAATTTTAACTAATGATTCAAAAGCAATAGCCAACATTACCCCAGGATGTCGCTCGGTAACATCAATATGTCTAACACCAAATAATATTGTAAAAATAACTAAAACTAAGCTAACGGCTAAGCCAATGTGCCAACTCGCTAGACTCTGATCTATCTGCAATTGTTGAAAAGTATATACCATCGCTTTCAATTGCAAAGCGATGTAAGGCATAGTGCCAACAAAGGCAACAATGGTGACAATAATGGCAAGGTTATGCGATTTACCAAAACGCGCGGCAAGTAAATCAGCAATAGAGGTTAAATTTAATTTTAAACTAACGCGAATAATACGCTGGATAAAAGGCCAAGCAAAAATAAATAAAAGTACTGGACCGAGATAAATTGGAATATGTGATAAAAAGTTAGTAGCTGCTTGCCCTGTTGTTCCTAAAAAGCTCCACGAAGTACAATAAACACCTAACGTTAAGGCATAAATAATAACTTGCCCTTTTTGTGCTAATTGATGTTTATATTTATCTCCTAAAAAGGCAATAAAAAACAATAAGCCGATATAAAGTAAACTGATACTGACTAATTGCCAATTGGGAAACATAACAACTCTCTAATAGGGTGAATTATACAAAAATAACTTACTCATAACATCAATATAAGCAAGAGAAGACGTTGAGATATATACGACTTTTAGCTATCTTTCAATTTATTAAAATTCAAATATCAAAAAATTCAAAGGTTTTAAACCTACAAAAAAAGTTGAAATTTGTTACACTGCGCGCCAACCAAGGGGAGCAGTATATATTAGCTATATTTATATGGCTAAAATTTTACTGCTGAGATGCAATTAAACTAATTAATATCAATTAGGCGAACCCTTTGAACCTGGACGGGAATTTATTACTTAGTAATAAATTATCCGGCGTAGGAATGGTTAGTACGGCTATACCCGTTACCATTCATGATGCAGGTTTCAGAGTGCTTGAGCGATTTCAATTCAAAGCACTGTGACGCAATAATGGTTACTCCCTTATAAATCACAGTAACGATGAAGTGATATTGCTCAAGCTCTTCTTTGATGGATTTAAAAGTAATTTAAGCTTCGTTATTAAATTAAAGAATGGAATTATCATTCTATAAATTTAATGCCTGCCCTAAATGGCTTTTAATTCCCACTGAAATCACGCACTTTGAATGATAAAGGGCATATAATAAATAACCTCCCATTGCCGGATCCCATAGTAACTTTTACTTATGAGATCTTTATGAATTTTACCAAATCTACTCTAACACTCGCTATATCATCAGCAGTAATTATTAGCTCAAACGCTATTGCAAATGAAGAACCTACATCAGATAGCCCAATTGAAGTTATTACTGTTAGTAGTGATTTTCGTCAACAAAATTTATTAAAAACGCCTACTTCATTATCTGTTTTAACAGATAATGAAGCTAAGCAACGAAATGCTCAGCATCTTGAAGAGTTAATCGCAGTTACTCCAAATGTTAATTATGCCAGCGGCTCACAGCGTGCACGTTATTATCAAATTCGGGGCATTGGCGAGCGCAGTCAATTTAAAGAGCCCATAAATCCTTCAGTAGGCATGATCGTTGACGACGTAGATTTTACAGGTATAGGCAGTATTGCTAATTTATTTGATATCAGCCAAGTAGAAATTTTTCGTGGTCCACAAGGTACACGCTTTGGGGCTAATGCCTTAGCCGGTATGATTAATATTACAACAAAAGCACCAACGGACGAATTTGAAGGTGCTGTAAGGATAGATGCAGGCAATTATGATAGCTATGGTTTAGGGTTAGCACTTTCAGGCCCTGCCACTGATGATGTTAATTACCGTTTTGCGCTGAATAAACACGTCAGCGATGGGTTTATGGAAAATACTTTTTTTAATACCGACGAAACGAATAACCGCAATGAATTGAATATTCGTGGAAAATTGTCAATCGCTGCAACCAATGATTTAACTATCGACTTAACAGGTTTTTATTTTGATTTTAATAATGGCTACGATGCTTTCTCATTAGATAACACCAGAACAACATACTCTGATGAGCCCGGCTTTGACGATCAAGAGACCAAAGCGTTAGCTGCTAAGTTCACGTATCAAGGCTTTGACGGTTTTACCTTGGTATCAATAGTTAGTGCCTCAGATTCTGATCTTGCTTATGGTTACGATGAAGATTGGGCTTATGTTGGTATTTCGTACCCGGAAAATATTGAAAATCAAGATTACGCATACTGGGAATATACTTCTAGAGATCATTATTTTCGCGAGAAATCAGTACAAACTGTCGAATTGAGAGCTCTGTCTGATAAAGGTAACGAAATTTTTAACGGAACCACCTCTTGGGTTACGGGTATCTACTTCAAACAAGATGACGAAGACTTACAACGTGAGCATTACAAACCTGTAAAAAGTTTCACCTCAAGTTTTGATACCCAATCTGTTGCTATATACGCCCAGTTTGATAGTCAATTAAATACTCAGTGGTCACTTATTACTGGGCTTCGTATTGAGCAACGCGATGCTGACTATGTAAAATCAGACGGTTTTACTGATAAGCTTGATGATACAATGGTGGGCGGTAAGTTAGTACTTAGTTACCAACAAAGTGACAATAGCTTTTGGTATGGTTCAATCAATCGTGGTTATAAAGCTGGAGGTGTAAACACTGATGGCACCTTACCAGATAATTTACGTTCTTTTGATCCTGAGTATCTAACTAACTATGAGCTAGGCTATAAAGTATCTTTACTTGATAATGATGCCTATATCCGTACTGCTGTCTTTTATATGGACAGAGCTGATATGCAAGTTAAAAGCTCTCAAATAATCTTAAGTGATGATCACAGCGCTGAGTTTACTGAGTACTTAGGTAATGCCGCTTCTGGTAAAAATTATGGCCTTGAAGTCGAGTCTGCATGGCAAATTAATGAAAGCATTAACTTATACGCTTCTGTAGGTTTGCTTAAAACTGAGTTTAATGACTTCACTAATGCCAATGGTCAATCATTAAGTGGCGAAGAGCAAGCTCATGCCCCAAATTATCAGTTCAATATCGGCGTTAATTATCAACCAACAGATGCTTGGTTATTTAACATTTCACTCGATGGCAAAGATGAGTTTTATTTTTCTGATACGCGCTACTATGATTACGATGGTAATGAATCGATCGAACATGATGAGGCGATTCCTGAAAAAGATATCAAATCAAATTCAACAGTATTGCTCAATGCGTCTATTTCTTACCTAGCTGAAAATTGGCAAGTAAAGCTTTGGGGTCGTAATCTAACTGACAAAAATTACGCTAACCGCGGTTTCTATTTCCCTAATGATCCCCGCGATGGCTATGTACCAAAACAATATACACTGCTATCTGAACCGCTAGTTTTTGGTGTTACAGTGAACTACCAGTTTTAGAAGAATCAGAAAAATTCAGGATAAGTAAAATATTTTTGTTTATCCTGAACGTAAACTTAATTAACCAAGAATTAAAGTAAGGGATATTTTATGAAAATATCAATTGAGCTAAGTTTATATCCACTCGCAATGGATAACTTTAAAGATGAAATATGGGCTTTTATTAAACGTCTTCGTCAAGTTGATGGCTTACAAGTTGTTACTAATGGCATGAGTACACAAGTATTTGGTGATTATGACTTAGCTGTAAAGCATGTAATGGATGAGATTAAACATGTCCATAGCGCCACAGATGCGGCTGTTTTTGTATGTAAATTTATTAATGGCGATCGTTCGCAAGTTGAAGCAGAAAGTTAGTGTCTGATTTACTATTAGGTTTTATAAATTACCTCACAGCCCTTCCTTGGTTAGAGCTCGTTGCTATGCTACTGGCACTTGCTTATATCATTTTAGCTGCTCAAGGTTCATTATGGTGCTGGCCTGCTGCATTTATTAGCACTGCACTTTATACCGTTATTTTTTATGATGTACTGCTCTTAATGGATAGTGCGCTCAATGCTTATTATTTAGTAATGGCTGTTTATGGTTATTGGGCATGGAAAAACAACACGAAAAATGATATTGAACAAGCAGAGGTACCTGATAACACACCACTAGCCATAGTCTCTTGGTCTAGATATAAGCACACTACCACTTGTATCACTTTAACTGTCATATCTTTAATTTTAGGTTATGTTGTGGCCAACTATACTCCGGCAGCTTTCCCTTACCTTGACACTTTCACTACTGTTTTTGCAATATTTGCGACTTATTTAGTGACTCAAAAAGTATTAGAGAATTGGTTGTATTGGGTAGTAATTGACGCAGTATCAATTTATCTCTACATCGAGAAAGGGCTAATTCCCACCACAATATTATTTGTTATTTATGTCATTATTGCCGTGTATGGCTACTTTAAGTGGCATACTATTTACACACAATCTAAACTAAAGAGCACTAATATATCTGATGTGATTTCGAGTTAATTATTGTGGAAAGCCAATTAAGATCTTTGCCTTGTTTTACTCAGATACACAGTGTTTCATCAATCAGTTCAGGGTTAAGCCAACAAAGCTTTAAAATCAATGCCGATAATAAAAGCTTTTTTGCTAAAACTATTAATAACAATACTGAAATTTCAACAACAATCTGTGCTAATCAGTTTAACCTTGCGCCGAAAGTTTTTTACTATGATGATAATTGGCTAATTAGTGAGTTTGTAGACACTGATAATCTAGCATTAAGTGCATTAAACATTGATACTAAAATTACTCACGCAATAAGGTTGATGACTGAATGTCATCAATTACCAACCAAGCCAATTAAACTAATAACCAGCGATATTATTGATGCACTAATAACTAAAGCGCATTATTCTCCAACGCAACAAGAAATCCTATTACAGTTTTCTCAGTTACTTAGTGCCTCAATTAGCACTACAAACAATACCGTGTGTTGTCATGGTGATTTAAATTTCAGTAATATATTAATTAATCAGGCACAAGAAACTTGGCTGATAGATTATGAATGTGCTTGTTATGCACCGAAAGAGTACGACTTAGCGATGTTTATAGCCGTGAATAGTTTGGCAATTGAGAAAACCACCATGATAGTTGAGCAATACGAAGGACAATTGTCTGTAACTGTTGACCTGATACTGCTCAATTACTATCTCTTATTTTCTTACTTCATCAATGCGTTATGGTATTTCAATACGTATAAAGATACGCTCGATATTGAAAATAAAAAAATATTATTAATACAGGCTAAAACTCAATTCTTTAGGCTGCAATCAGTATTAAAAGCAAGTGACTTACCTTTACTTAGCAGTCTTAGTATAAAACTCGCTGATATATTGCCCACCTTTGATCTGAGCAAGCAAACGTAGTTTGTAACCATCACCTTTATTACTAACTAGTTGTCTTAATGGCGTTTCACGGCTCCAATAATAAGGCGTTAGTTGCATACCTAATTGATAAGTAGTCATTTTATCATTTTCATCCACTAAAAATAGCGTAGCAGTATCCAATGGAAAAGTAGAATTAACTACGGTAACGCCATCCTTATCAAAAACATTCACTTTAAATTCGCCTGATTTAAGTACACAGCTTTCATTGATTACATCGCAGTGTCCTTCAGGTTTTAACTCAATAAACCTTGTTTCATTAGCTTTGCTTTCTTCGTAGAAATCAGCACCACCCCAACCTAACACAAGAAGTATAGGAGCAACCATAAAAGCGACTTTAAGATGTCTATTCATATTATTTTCAGTTTATTTTCTATTTATTATAATTAGAGGGTAATTTAACAGAAAAAGCTAGACGACTCTTTAAAAAATTGTCGCCTAGCTTTTTATTTTTCAGACTTCACTCGGTATTAAATACCGAGCTAATAATCTTAGTGATCGTGTGCTGCTGCACAGTCACCTGGTAAACGCATATGCTCTACCATATCTTGGATTTTCTGTGGAGCTGGACCAGTTGCTTGAAGTACCGCGAACGCTACAACAAAGTTAACTAATGCACCAACAGCACCAAATGCGTTTGGAGAAATACCCATGAACCAGTTAGGACCCATGTCACCTAGGAATGAAGTACCTGGGATAAACATAATACCTTTATGTTGGAATACATAAAGCATAGTTATACCAATACCTGCAACCATACCTGAAACCGCTGCTGTACCACTCATTTTCTTAGAGAAGATACCCATCATTAATGCTGGGAAGATACTTGATGCTGCTAAACCAAAGGCTAGTGCAACCGTACCTGCCGCAAAGCCAGGTGGATTCAACCCAAGATAACCGGATACTAATATTGCAAGCGTCATAACTACTCGACCCGCAAGTAACTCATTTTTCTCTGATAAGTCAGGTGTTAATACCCCTTTCATTAAATCATGTGAGATAGATGAAGATATTGCTAATAGTAAGCCCGCTGCTGTAGATAATGCAGCCGCTAGACCACCGGCAGCAACTATTGCGATTACCCAGTTAGGTAAGTTCGCGATTGCAGGGTTAGCTAGTACCATAATGTCACGGTCAACTTTAACCATTTCATTTGTTACTTTATCAGCAGTGTACTGAATTTTGCCATCGCCGTTTTTGTCTTCAAATTTCAATAGACCAGTTTTTTCCCAATCTTTGAACCATTTTGGACGTTCAGCATATACAAGGTTTTCACCTGCTGCTGGTTCAATGGTGTTCATCAAGTTAAGACGAGCCATAGCACCAACTGCTGGAGCAACAGTATAAAGTAATGCGATACAAATTAATGCATAACCTGCTGAAGAACGTGCCGCTTGTACTGAAGGAACAGTAAAGAAGCGCATAATTACATGAGGAAGACCAGCAGTACCAATCATAAGAGAGATAGTGTAAGCGAACATGTTTAACGTGCCGCCTAGGTTAGCTGTCGTATACTCTTTAAAGCCTAAGTCAGTAACAACCATATCTAACTTATCAAGTAAGTAAACACCACTACCATCAGCTAAAGTACTACCTAAGCCTAGTTGTGGAATTGGGTTACCCGTTAGTTGGAATGAAATAAATACAGCAGGAATTGTATAAGCAAAAATCATAACAACATATTGTGCGATTTGCGTATAAGTAATACCTTTCATACCACCCATTACAGCGTATACCCAAACAACAGCCATACCGATGCCTAAGCCTAAACCGTAATCAACTTCTAAGAAGCGAGAGAAAGCAACACCCACACCTTTCATTTGACCGATGATGTAAGTTAATGAAGCGATAATTAAACAAACTACTGCAACAATACGTGCCGTTTTAGAATAGTATCTATCAAAAATGAACTCAGGTACTGTAAACTTACCGTGCTTACGCATGTAAGGTGCAAGTAACATGGCTAGTAAAACGTAACCACCTGTCCAACCCATTAAGAAAACTGAGCCACCGTAACCTAAGAAAGCAATTAAACCAGCCATTGAGATAAATGACGCAGCACTCATCCAATCGGCACCGATTGCCATACCGTTTTGTAATGGTGTGATACCACCACCGGCTACGTAAAAGTCACTCGTTGAACCCGCACGAGCCCACCAAGCTATACCGAAATATAAGGCAAATGTGCCAAATACAGCAATGTATGTATATAGTTTTAACTCATCCATTCTTAGCTCCCCACATCATATTTTTTATCAAGCGTATTCATTTTGGCGCTATACCAAAATACTAAGGCAAGAAATGAATAAATAGAACCTTGCTGTGCAAACCAAAAACCAAGTTTGTACCCACCTAGACGAATTGCATTTAGTGGCTCTACAAGTAGTAAACCAAAACCAAATGAAACTACAAACCAGATTGCAAGACATATAAAGATGATACGAAGATTCTCCGACCAATAGGTTTCTTTATTTTCCACAATAGTCTCCTAACGACGTTGTTGTAATTTTTATTACGTAATTAGCGTTTTAATATTATTGTTACGCCAATATTAATGAAAAGCACTTAATGTAATAATTCTAAGAGAAAGTGTGGATATAGATTACTGTCAAGACCTTGGATACAAACAAGAGAGAGACAAAAATCCATATTCAACTTAATCTGTCGTCAATTTATCAACCTTTTTTTTTCGCGGGTATTCCACTTTAGTCTAGATCACTGACTATGTTACATTTTTATGCTTGTCGTCTGCAGTAAACAACCTGTTTTAATGGGCTTTGTAGCGATGATTTCATTTCAAGTGCAACTTTAGTCTACATTGCTATTTCAGCAGTTGACTGAAAAGAGATAGCACTCTAAATTACCTACTAATACCAAGGGTATTAAGCGTAGGATTAACTTTGCCTTAAGGCTAAAGATGCTAACCTACATGATCTCCTAAATGCAGGCTGACACAAATAATGGATATTGAACTCTCTGAAATTTCGAGCTTTATACAGGCTATTCCTCCCTTCGACAGTTTACCTAAACCAGCACTCGCAAGGCTTATACGAGAGTTATCAATTAACTATGTACGTAAAAATGAAGCTTTGCCTCCCGAAGGTATAAATGACCCTCGTTTATACATTGTGCGCAAAGGTGCTCTCAGCTGTATGAGTGACGAAAACGAGCTTATTTCTCGTTTGGGAGAAGGTGATTTATGTACCGAGTTCTGTAAACAGAGTTTACATTTACCTAATGACATTCAAGAAAGAGCACCTCGACAAATAACAACAGACGAGGATTGCTTAGTATATAGCCTAGATTGCGAAATCATTCGTGAATTAGGTGAACAATATCCAAGTATTAGTGATTATTTCAGCTATAACTCAGCCCAGCGACTCAAGAATAAAATGTCAAAAGTTAATGAAGAAGCAATAGTTTCTTCTTCATTAATGAATACTTCAGTAAGCGACTTTTATCATTCTCCTGTCGCCGGTATTGATGCGAGCCAGACTATTCAGCAAGCAGCAATAGAAATGACAGAAAAAGGCTATTCATGTTTAGTCGTTTTAGATAAAACAAAATCTATTGGTATTATCACCGATAAAGATATTCGTCGTCGCTGTGTTGCCGAAGGTTTGCCAATTACGACGTGTATTGGCGAAATAATGACGCAAAACATGACAACCATAGATATAAAAAATAATGCCTATGATGCATTAATGACAATGACAGCCAAACGTATACATCATTTACCTGTAACAAAGCGGGGAGAAGTGGTTGGCATGGTGACTGTTACCGATTTAATGAACAATGAAGGCCATAACGCCATTAACTTTTCTAGCATTATTCATAAAGCAAAAACAGTAGATGAACTAAAAGAAATAAGTGCATTACTACCGCAATTACAAATTCGCTTAGCTAAACTCGGTGCAAGTGCAGATCATGTGGGTAAAAGTGTTAGTGCGATAACCATGGCCTTTACTAAACGTTTAATCGAAATGGCAGAGGAAATATTTGGTGAAGCGCCAGTTCCTTATGCATGGCTTGCAGCAGGTTCACAAGCACGACAAGAGCAATTAGCGCACTCAGACCAAGACAACGGCATCATTATTTGCGATTCGATGAAACCATACGATGATGCTTGGTTTGAAAATCTAGCTAATTTTGTATGTGACGGTTTAGCGAGTTGCGGATTTATTTATTGCCCAGGCGACATCATGGCAACAAACCCTAAATGGCGTCAACCTAAAAAAGTTTGGCAGAAATATTTTGATGGCTGGGTTGATACACCAACACCCAAAGCACTGTTAAATTCTAGTGTATTTTTTGATTTAGAAACAATCTGTGGTGATGCAAGCTTACTTAATTCGGTTCGTGAAAACTTATTACAAAAAACCACAAAAAGTAGTTTGTTCATTGCTCATTTATCCAAAAATGCGCTAGGTTTACGTCCACCTCTTGGCTTTTTCCGAGACTTCGTTTTAGAACAAAAAGGTAAACACAAAGATACCTTAGACCTTAAACATAATGGTATTGCACCCATTGTAGATCTTGCGCGTATTTATGCGCTTTCTCAAGGGATTAGTGCTGTCAACACTATTGAACGCATTAAGCAAGCAGCCGGCTCTGCTGCCATTACCAAGTCTTCAGCAGAAAACCTTATAGATGCTTACGAGTTCTTAGGGATTCTAAGGGTAAAACATCAAGCCAATAGATTAATGCAAGGACTCGAAGCTGATAATCATTTATCACCAAAAGAATTATCAAAATTAGAACGTGAACATTTGAAGGATGCTTTTAAAGTTATTAAAACTTTACAAGACTCTAGACAAGCGAGCTTTTAATGGCTATCAATAAATTAATGAATTGGATTTCAGGATATGAAGCCAAGCGTAAGAAATTATTAAAAAAAGTGCCAAGTGGTCCTTTACATGATTTTTTGTCGGTACCTTTTCCTGCACTTGACACACCCATGGCCAAGTTGCCAATACTTGCTGTCGATTTTGAAACGACTGGCCTTGATTCAAAGGCAGATAAGTTACTGAGTGTTGGCTTTGTATTTCTAGATCAAACTCAAATAAAACTTAATACGAGTTATCATCAGATAATAAAGACTAAAGAGCAGCTTGAAGAAAGTAACGTCATAATTCACCAAATTACTGACGATCAAAAAGAACAAGGTCAGCCATTAAATGTTGTCGTTGAAAGGCTTTTAGAAGCGCTAGCAGGTAAAGTAATGCTGGTTCATTTTGCCCGTATTGAACGTCAATTTTTACAACAAGCCTGTCTTGAATTATATGGCTTTGCACCTGAGTTTCCAATTATTGATACCTTAGTCATTGCAAAACGACAGCTAGACAAACGCGATGTTGCTTATGATCCCTCAGAGCTACGTTTATCGAGTTTAAGAAATAAATATGAATTACCTGATCATCACGGTCATGATGCCCTCAATGATGCAATAGCTACCGCAGAATTATTGCTTGCTCAAATGGCAAGTAAAAACAAAAAAGACAAAGTTTTACTTAAAGATATTATTTTATAACTTACGCTATATGTAACGCAAAGCTGACACTATGTAGTGACCTTAGCTATTAACTCACTATGGTCTATACTTAGCAAATATTCCATACTGTACATTATTGGTTTGATTGAGTTTATTTTGCAGCAAAGGTGATAATTTTTATCATTATTACTGATGAAATATGAATAATAATAAACGTCATCCTAATTGATGAGATATAAATAAGAATGAACATGTCATCCTAATTAATCTATACAGCCAGCTAATAGCTCTTTTTATATATTAATGTCAGTAAGTTAACTACTTTGGGCGAAAAGGTAATTTAAATGAAGAACCAAACAACTCCAATAATATTCTATGCTCTCATTAGTTCGATACTTATTGCACTGTTTCATTACTATAGCCCGAGTCTTTTTAGTTCTTCTCTATATGCTGCTTGTGGGCTTGCTATATTAAGCTTTATCTTAATTTTCCTCATTGTAAAACGCCCTTCTATTAACCCAGCTGACGAACAAGAAAAAAAGTCAATTAAAACTCCTTCTAGTCAATTTACAAAAATTGGTGAAGCCATTGGCGATAAAGCGAGTAATCTTGCAATAAACTCTGCTGAAATCAGTTTTTTTCTCACCCAACTTAGCACTGCGATAGAAAGGTCTAGTGTTGATGTCGACCGCCTTGCTACAGCAGCAGAGCAAATGTCCGTAAATAGCAAACACATAAATGACAATGCAGGTTTAGCCTCAGAACAAGCAAGTCAGGCAATGAGTGCATGTAATGCGAGTTCAAATCAATTAACAGAAAATATAACCATAGTTAACCAATTGAATGAATCTGTTAATAGTGCCGCTGATAAGATAAAACTACTTGAACAAAAAGCATCTGAAATTCAGAGTATTACTGATGTCATTGATGGCATTTCATCTCAAACCAATTTACTTGCTTTAAATGCAGCTATTGAAGCTGCAAGAGCGGGTGAGCAAGGTAGAGGATTTGCTGTAGTTGCTGATGAAGTGCGCGCTTTAGCCGCAAAAACAGCCGATGCAACAAAGCAAATTGGTGATATGTTAAATCAAATTAGTAATGAAACGAATGAAACAACTGCAGTAATGACCACGATAGTTCAGCAAACAACGAGTGTTGTAAATACTATGGAAGATCTATCGCAATCTTTTACTGATATCGATCAGTTAATGTCAGACTCTTCTTCTGCAAGTGATCACATCAGTCACGCTTTACAAGAGCAAGATTTAGCTGCTGAAGAAATATCATCTTCTGTAGTTAACTTACGTGATTTCCTTATTGATAAAAGTCATGAAACTCAAACAGTATCAAACCAGGCACAAACCTTATCTAACGGAACCGAATCTATTTTTGTTCATCTAGCCGAATTTGAAGGTGACACTTTAGTTATTAATATGTGCCGACAAGCAGAGGAAACGGCGCTTCAAATTGGTGAATTATTTGAAAAGAGTATTGCAAACCATAAAATTTCTCTTAAACAGCTTTTTGATTTTAACTACGTGCCGTTAGGTAATACAACACCACCAAAATTCACCACCAGCTTTGATAAGTTTACCGATGATAACTTACCGAGTATTCAAGAGTCTCTATTGATAGAGCATCCTGAAATGATATATGCAGGAGCTGTTGATATTAATGGCTATTTCCCTACCCATAATAAATGTTTCTCTAAACCACTCACAGGCAACCCTGAAGTAGATATGGTGAACAACCGTACTAAACGCATGTTCAATGATGCTACTGGCATTAGATGCGGGCAACATACCGATAAATTTTTGCTACAGACCTACAAACGCGATACTGGTGAAATTATGCATGATGTGTCAGCGCCAATATTTGTACAGGGAAAACATTGGGGTGGTTTCAGAATTGGTTTCAAAGCAAACTAACTTCTTTCTATATACAAAAATGTCTAGACTAAAGTACTAATCAGACTATTTTCTAGACTAAAGTACTAACATAAGTGTCACTCCCTAGTACTTTAGTCTAATTCTTTTTAAGAAAATTAATGTTAACTTATTAACCAGAAAAATCATTCAACATTATATTAATGTTGAATTTAATAATGTTGTTGCAAAACAGCATGATTAAAAAAGAAGCTAAAGAGACATAGAACTCGGCTTTGAAAATAAAACAAAACAACAAAATGGGAACATTAAATGCTTAACACTAAATTTAAAAAGTTATTACTTGCTTCATCTATCGCTGTAGCTGCAGGCGCTGCAAATGCTGGTTACGAAATTAAATTATCTGAAGAAGATAAAATTTCTTTCGGTGGCTACATTAAAGTAGACGCTCGTTATGTAAGCGGTGATATTGCTTATCGCGATTTTTGGTTAGGTTCTGCTTTATCTACACCAGCAGGTGATGACAAATCACAAGTTAACTTAAATGCTAACGAATCTCGTTTTAACATGAAGTACACTCACGGTGATGTGATGGGTTTCATCGAAATGGATTTTATTAACAGTGCCCAAGGTAATGAAATCATTTCTAACTCTGTTTCTCCACGTCTTCGTCATGCTTTTATCAAGTACCAAAACTGGACAGTAGGTCAAACATGGTCTACTTTCATGAACACTAGTGCTCTTGCTGAAACGCTTGATTTTGCTGGTGCTGCTATGGGTGAAGTATTCGTACGTCATACTCAAATTCGTTACACTAACGGCGGTTTACAATTATCACTTGAAAACCCAGAAAGTTTAGGTGGTGATAATAGCGAAGATTCTGTTCCTGATATCGTTGCTAGATATAACTTTAAAGGCGACTGGGGTAATGTTTCAGTTGCTGGTTTAGCCCGTCAATTAAGCACTGCTGGTGGCGATACAGAATCAGCATTTGGTTACTCAATTGCTGGTCGTATTAAAACAGTTGGTAAAGATGATTTCCGTTTCCAATACAGTGGTGGTGAAGTAGGTCGTTACGTAGGTGTTGTTTCAGCACTTGATCTAGTTGGTGAAGAAGTTGAAGAAACTACTGCATACCTAGCTTCTTACCGTCATTTCTGGACAGAAGACACTAGAAGTACAATTACTTATGGTTATGCAGAAGCTGATATTTCAGGCATGGAAAGTAATCAAGTTAGCGTTAACTTAATTAAAAATCTAACTAAGCAATTATCAGTAGGTGTTGAAGTAGGTAAGATTGAAAGAGAAGACTTAGATATCGACTCTAGTTATGCTCAAGCATCATTAAAATACGTACTTTAGTTAATTACCTTAGCTAAACACTAACGACTTTACGTTAGTAAACCTCCAACCGAGGTTATTTTATAGGGAAGCTTATGCTTCCCTTTTTTTATGTAAAAAACTGCCACAATATTATATACAAGCGTCACTTTGAACTTCTTTCTATCCAAAAAACGAAATAATACATTATATATTAAGTGTTACAGACAAGTTGATGATATAATTAACTAAATTAATGATATATAGCATAGTCTGGCTAATTTTATTTACCCGAACATAGCTTAATATACCTAATTAATGACAGTAACTTTCAAGTAATGAGGTCATATGTTACGTAAATACACTATTCAAAAACGCTTAGTCTTACTTTTATCATTAGTATTAGCGGGCTTGATTATTCTCAGTTCAATTAGTTTATCAAAGGCATACCAATCTCTTTTAGAACAAAAGTATAGTTCGAACAAACAAGTAGTGGAAACAGCTTATGGCGTGTTAGAACACTTTTATCAGCAGCAAAGTAGTGGAAAACTAAATGAAGAACAAGCCAAAAGTCAGGCAATTGATGTACTAAAAACCCTTAGATACGATAATAAAAGTAACTACTTTTGGTTGAATGATTCCGGGCCAGTCATGCTTATGCATGTTTCAGCAAAGTTAACTGGTAAAAACGTTGGCGATCTAACGGATGTCGAAGGTACTAAGATTTTTGTCGAAATGGTAAAAATTGTTAAAGAAAAAGGCGAAGGCTTTGTGCCATACAAATGGAATAAACCTGGTTTAGATGAACCTATACAAAAAATTTCATTTGTTAAAGGGTTTACTCCATGGAAATGGATGATTGGTTCTGGCACTTATATTGATGATATTGATGCTATTTTTGCTACACAACGAAACACCTTACTTGCCTATGCACTTCTCATCATTATTATTATTGGTATTTTAGGTTACTTCATTGGTAGAAGTATTATTGGACCTACATTTGAAGCATCCAATTTAATGAAAGAAATTGCCCAAGGCGATGGAGATTTAACTCATACGCTAGATAATGAAGGTCATGATGAAATATCACGATTAGCGCATTACTTTAATAAGTTTACTAACAAAATGCGCGCCTCTTTGAGTGATGTTTCAAAAAATTCTGACCAAGTTTTAACTCATGCTGAATCAGTTGCCAATGCCAGTCAAAGTGCTCAATCACTTACGCAGCACCAAAATGACATTACCGTACAAGTTGCAACTGCAATGGAACAAATGACTTCACAAATTCGTGATGTGAGTAATAACGCGAGCTCTGCTGAGCAAGCAGCGAATGATGCAAGAGGCAATACTTCATCCGGTAAAGAAGTTATTTCTAATACTATTAATCAAATACAATCTTTATCAAGTAATATAGATGATGTATCAAAAGTTATCGCTGCACTAGCTACTGAGAGTGACAATATAGGCTCTGTACTTGATGTTATTCGTGGTATTGCTGAGCAAACAAATTTACTTGCCCTCAATGCAGCAATTGAAGCTGCAAGAGCAGGCGAACAAGGAAGAGGCTTTGCCGTTGTTGCCGATGAGGTTCGCACCCTAGCCAACCGTACTGAACAAAGTACTAATGAAATTCAGCAAATGATTCAAAAATTACAATCTGGTGCTCAAGAAGCTGTTTCTGCAGTTAAAATTAGTCAAAATATTTCTAGTCAAGCTGTTGAACACACAACTAAAGCAGATGATTCATTATCAGAAATTGATAGACTAATGGAAGTTATTTCCGAAATGAATACTCAAATAGCTCGTGCTACAGAACAGCAAACTCAGGCAGCAGATGAAGTCAATTTACGTATTAATGATCTCGCAGGAATGACGGATGAGTCATTAGCCACTTCTGAACAGTTGAGTGATGCAAGCTTACAACTAAAATCTAGCAGCGATAATATGTCCGAAGTAGTAGGTCGTTTTAAGTTTTAGCAAGCAATAAAAAAGCCAGTAATATACTTTATAAAAGGATATTACTGGCTGAAGCATCAAAAGTTTTTTATCAATTTGATTCAATAGTGAATCGATTCATAAGAGAGGACTTAGTGATTATGTGTCCTGAAGCATAATCACTAAGCAACCTAGCTATTACTGGTAAAGCGACTGAGAGAGCATTCACTCGCCTTAACCAATAAGTTAATGATAATGATTCCTATTTAGATTGTCAACAATTGTTTTAATTTATTTATAATAAATAATAAATTCTATTAATAGCTACTTTTTCAGTTTAGCAAAGGCATCTGCAAAGGCATTACCCATAGCAGCATTATCAATTTTTTTAGTTTTCGGTTTATGTTGTTTTCTTGGGTTTCCTTCATGAGTCTTATCTTGAGATGGCTTTTTATTCTTGTGGTATTTTTGATGAGCTCCATTAGGTTTAACCACTGAACTCTGCACTGCGACATTGTCATTTAAGCGCATTGATAAGCTGATACGCTTACGCGGTGCATCCACTTCTAGCACTTTTACTTTGACAACTTCACCCGCTTTTAGGAATTCACTAGGGTCGCTAATAAACTTATCTGTAATCGCAGAAATATGTACTAAGCCATCTTGATGCACACCTATATCAACAAAGGCACCAAAGTTAGCAACATTAGAAACTATACCCTCTAGTACCATACCAACCTTTAAATCTGAGATTTCATTAATACCCTCAGCAAACGTTGCTGTTTTAAATTCAGGCCTTGGATCACGATTAGGTTTTGCTAATTCACTAATAATATCCTTAATAGTAACTTCACCAAACTGCTCAGTTGTTAATTCATCAATATTCACCTGAAGCAGTTGCTCACTATTTCTAAGTAAACTAGCGCTATCAATATTTAGCTGTTTTATTATTTTTTCTACCACAGGATAAGTTTCTGGATGTACTGCACATTGATCTAATGGATTATCACCGCCGCTAATACGTAAAAACCCTGCCGCTTGCTCAAATGCTTTAGGTCCTAAACGTGCCACTTTTTTCAATTGTTTGCGATTGGTAAAAGCGCCCTGCTCATTTCTAAACGCTACAATATTATTGGCCATGGTTTTATTTAAACCTGCAACACGAGTTAACAGTGCCGCCGAAGCACTATTAAGATCAACGCCTACCGCATTCACACAATCTTCAACTACATCATCAAGGCTCTGGCTTAGCTGGCTTTGACTCACATCATGTTGATATTGGCCAACACCAATAGCTTTTGGATCAATTTTAACTAGCTCTGCCAACGGGTCTTGTAAACGCCGAGCAATAGAAACTGCCCCACGTATAGATACATCTAAATCAGGAAATTCATTTGCAGCAAACTCGGAGGCTGAATATACCGACGCTCCAGCTTCTGAGACCACCATTTTCTTAAGGCTTTTTGACTCTAATTGAGCAATAACATCACTGGCTAACTTATCACTTTCACGAGAACCAGTACCATTACCAATAGCAATAAGTTCCACTTTGAATTGACGACAAAGATTAACTAAAGTGCGTACTGATTTATCCCAATGATTCTGTGGAGCATGAGGAAAAATTGTCGTGGTATGTAATAATTGACCAGTGCTATCAACGATGGCAATTTTACAACCTGTACGTAACCCGGGATCTAGCCCTAAAGTAACTTTTGCTCCTGCGGGTGCTGCCATTAATAGATCAGTCAAGTTTTTTGCAAATACAATAATAGCTTGCTGTTCTGCATTTTCACGTTGCAGCCCTAAAAGCTCATTACTTAAACTAACACTAAGCTTAGTTTTCCACGCAATTCGCACAGAATTTGTTAAAAAACTAGCTGCAGCTTGTCCCGTCAGTCGCAACGTTAGATGTTCATTAATAATTTGCTCTGCACTCGAGACACTTGAGCTTTCTTGCCCGGGATCAACATCAATTTTTAACTGTAAAAAACCTTCATTTCTTCCTCGCAACATTGCAAGCATACGATGTGACGGCACTGTTTTTAACTTTTCACTATGATCGAAATAATCACGAAACTTGATTGCCGCTTTCTCTTGTCCTTTCACTAATTTAGATGTTAAGTGCGCTTGCTTTAACATATGGTTGCGTAATTTCTGTAGCAAATTAGCATCTTCACTAAAGCGTTCTGCTAATATCGAACTGGCACCATCTAACACGCTTTTTACGTCATCAAAACCTGCTGATTTGTTTACATATGATAGAGCTTCTTGTTCTGGTTTTAGCTGCCAATTATTAAATAAATCATTTGCTAGTGGCTCTATTCCTGCTTCTATCGCTATTTGTCCTTTAGTACGACGTTTAGGCTTAAACGGAAGGTATAAATCTTCAAGACGTGTTTTATTATCTGCATTAGCAATAAGCTTAGCTAACTCTACTGTCAATTTATCTTGCTGTTTAATACTCGTTAGTATCACCTGACGACGAGCATCTAAATCGCGTAAATAACTCAAGCGCTGCGCTAAATGACGTAAATGGTTATCATCTAAACCTTGTGTGGCTTCTTTTCTATACCTCGCAATAAACGGTACAGTTGCCCCCCCATCTAATAAGGTGATGGCAGTATTAACTTGATTTATTTTGACATTAAGTTCTTGAGCGATTTTTTCGGCAATTTCAGACATTAATTTACAGTTCCGGTGTTAGTGTTACACTTCGTGCTAAAGCTTATTTGACTTGTTTAGATCATATCAGAAACTCACTTAAGCGGATATTGAACTTTACTGGCAAAAACCAATAAAGCATGCTCCCTTCAAATACCCACTTGGATAGTATTGTTAACAAATTTACTGTAAATCAATAAAGTAAATTATTACAGCCCTTCACCTTTGTAATTCTTAGGTTAGAATGGAGTTAATAAATTAGTTAAATTTAGGAATAAAATGAAATCATTATTAACCGCACAGAGCCAAGGTACTCCCCTCTTCATCTTTGAACAAAATGAACCTTTTGAATCTTGGTTAGCAGATCAAATACCGTTTACACAAAATTGGTTAAAACAAATTAGTTTTTCAGGTAGTGGATTAGCATTGATTCCTAATGAGCAAGGGGAATTATCACAAGCACTTTATATTGTTGAGAATGCTAGTCATTTTTTTGCTTGTGGCGATTTAATTAAGAAACTCCCTGCTGGACAATATTTATTACATGCAGAGCCGGAACATCGACAAGCTATTTGTTTTGCATGGCTAATTGGTACTTATGACTACACACGTTACGTAACAAAAAAACAAAATAAACCACAATTACCTGTATTAGCTGTAAATGATCAAGCACTCGTAGATAGCGCTATAAAATATGCACAAGCGACCACTTTAGTACGTGATCTTGTCAATACGCCAGCCGCAGATATGATGCCAAAGAATTTAGGTGACAGTGCACAACAACTTGCCGACAACTTTGGCGGTAAATTAACACAAATTATCGGTGATGATTTATTAACAAAAAATTATCCAACCATTCATGCTGTTGGTCGTGCGAGTGTTAATGAACCGCGCTTGATTGATTTATCTTGGGGAAGTGCAGACCACCCGAAAATCACGCTTGTTGGTAAAGGCGTCTGTTTTGACAGTGGCGGATTAGATTTAAAACCTGCTGCTGGCATGCGTAATATGAAAAAAGACATGGGCGGCTCAGCACACGTATTAGGCTTAGCTCAGTTAATTATGTCGCATAATTTGCCTATTAACTTAC